>JBEKXG010000484.1:0-4305 GCA_049512295.1 Syntrophobacteraceae bacterium | reverse complement strand
AGGTTGGAGGAGATGGGTAAAGCGGCCCGGCTCAGCATGGAAAATCGCTCCTATGAGCGTGCCTTTGATAAGACATGGCAAATCTATCAGACAATTTCGCGCCGCCCCGATTCCGAACCGGCCGAAGACACACGGAGCCCGAGGAAAGAGGCCGCATGATGGAAGACTCACTCGTATGACAGACTTACCGGCGGATAATGTGCGGGACGTATCCGGGGAGGAGGTATCTATTGGCTCCGGGCATGGCAGATTCACCTCGCCTTTGCTTAGATGGCTATTTTGAGGCCAAAAAACACATTTTAAAACTCTAAAGTAGCCAATCGGGACCACTCTTTTCTTGCGCAGCCCCGCGTTAGCCTGGTCCGACCCGGAACGTCTTGGCCGCGATATGTCAAGAGTGTAGGTTTGACCCCTTTCTTTTCTCCCGGCTTGGGAGATCGGGTACTATTACGCCCTGAAGAGGGGAAAGATAATCGGCATACGGACTGACTTCAGGCGGGCCGGAGAATCCGTTGGGGCCACGGTCAATTATATGATAGAGTGTTCGTGCGATGGGATTGTGCGGTCGGTGGATGTGCTTCTGAAAGGTTTGGGCATCATTACGCAGAGGAGTAATAATGAGAGTTTTAGGGATTAGGTGCAGTAACTCAGACTTCGCCTATGCAATTCTGGACGGAACCAAAGACACCCCAGAGGTCATTCACTTAGACCGGCTGCAGTATCCCGTAAAATACTCGGAACCAGAGCAGCTCCATTGGTTTTACCAAGAGCTTACATCAATAATCAGTAAATATGCTCCTGCGGCAATCGTTATTAAAGAACCAGAACCACTGGCAAAGCGCAGTAATTCTCTCGACTCTCGCCTTCATTTTGAATCTATAGCCCTAATGGTTGCTGCATCCAATGGGATAAAGCATGCCGGTAAGAAACCAAATAGCACGATTGCCAAGGATTTAGGGGTTAAGGGGAGAGGAAAATATCTCAAAACACTGGATACATCTTTTTTTTATGGCTTTGATTCACAGAATGAGAAAGTGAAGGAGGCCATACTTGCTGGTTGGAGCGGTATAATTTAATGGCAGTGGCGTTTGATTTTTTGAAGAGGTTAGGTTCGGGCTACTTTGGGGAGGTCTGGCACGCTGTCGATACCGGGCTGAAATGTGAAGTCGCGCTAAAATGCATTCCACCGAATAAGGTTCTGAACGAGAAGAACTTTTTTCAGGAAGCGCAAACACTGAAATCAGCCGAGCACCCGAATGTTATCAGGGTCAATGATACCGGCACGCTGGATGACGGTCGAATTTATGTGTCTATGGAATACCTCTCCAAAGGGAGCATAGAAGATGAAGCATCAGGTGCGCCATTACCATTGTCGCGTGCGTTACGCTTAATGATTGACGTCCTTAGAGGATTGAGCCATGCACATGCCCAAAAAATCATCCATCGGGATATTAAACCGGCAAACATTCTCATCGGTAAGAATGATGAAGGAATACTTTCAGACTTTGGTCTTGCACTGCCGAAGGTAGCGACAGTAGATCTGTCATACATAAAGAAGTATGAATATATCCTCCACCTTGCTCCTGAAGTACGAACTATTAAAGACTACACAATTGCAGCAGATATTTATGCATGTGGTGTAACCATCTACAGGCTTATTAACGGCGATTCTATACTTACGAGACATCCTATTGACAGATTGCCGGACTTGACACGTGCAGGTCTTTTTCCTCCTAGAGATAAATATAGATATTTTATTCCGCTTGGACTGAAACGTATCATCAATAAAGCAATCAATGTTGATCCGAAAAAGCGTTTTACTTCAGCTGATGAGATGCGACATGCTCTAGAACACCTCGACTTTCATATAGACTGGACCGAAAGAATAACCAGTAATTCAATAGTTTGGGATGGGAAGCATGACAATGGATTATATTTTGAGGTCATCCTTCAAAGATTAGGTCCCGATTTCTTTAATATCTCAGTGCATAAGGGCAAAGAACGCACTAATCTGAGGCGCATCACAAAGTACAGCAACTCTGGAATCAGTAAGAAAGATGCTCTCCGTCAATGTCGTGAAATTCTGCAAAGATTAGTTACTGCGAATCCATAGGCAGCGGCCACTCCATTTTGAAAGTTTTAAGTAGCCAAGATAATCCCATGCAATTCATGTCTGTTTGGAATTCAATAGTCGATTTACTTCGGACAAGAAATCGTTCAAACGTTCCGTGTCCCTGAGCAGGAATGAACGGGCGCAAGCAAGGCAGTAGTGGTGTTCATCCCCCTCCACCTTAACCGTAAGCCGACTCTGCCCTTTATGAATACGATGGTCTTCGTTAAACCGGCAATTATGAGCCCGCCCTGCAACAGTAATTTCCATGCTGACAAGTAGCGATTTAGGCCTTGGCATCTCGAAGCTCCTGTTCAAAAAGTCGCACTATTTCAGGTAAAGCCTCGCTACCGATCTCCAACTGTTCCATCGTGAGTTCTTGCCTCTGACCGCCCCCGCCACCCATTCTTTCATTTACCCGGCGATTCAGTTGGGCTACCACCCATACATAATTTCGCTGCCTTCGGCTAGGATCAAGGGTCTTCCCTCCCGGACTCATTCCTAACCGGTTGAGGATGCCACCGGCTTCATTCTGAGCACGCTCGTAAAGGGCTGAGCGGCGTGCTTCCCGAACCTCTTGTCTGGTTCCCCGTATGCGCCGGATTTCCTCAGCCGCCTGGTCGGGCGTTACCCCCATATCCGCTAATTCCTGTAAGAGCCTTGCTGCCTGAGGGTCGCCGATGGGTTGCATATCAGTGGCTCGGACACCCATCTGCTCCACCACCTCCACAGGTTCTAATCCACCAGATCCGCCTCCCGGAGTGCGGTCCAAAATATCGAAATCACCGAAATCCACTTCTTCGGCCTCAGGAAGCAAATCTGCAAAGTACTCCTGATCCGCCTCGCTGAAGTTGCGAAAATCATCCCAACGCCTTGCCACGTTTGCACCGACATGAAAAACCACCACCCCCTGATTGAGAGGATGGCCGGGGGCATCCTGAACGATGGCACGCATGACCCGACCTACGAACTGCACAAACGGGCTTAGATTCGAGTATATATTACCCACCATCGCCACGGCGAGGTACCGATGGTCAAACCCCTCCCCCAGCATACGTGCCTGTACGATCACATCAAGCTCATGGTTTTCGAGTAGGGTGAAAACACGTTCGTTTGCCTCCCCCTCACGCGAGTGAACATACCCCGCCCGAAGTCCTCGTGCCCTGAATGCTTCAGTAATCTGGATGCAATGGTCGTAATTGAGAGCGGAAGCGATAATTTTTAGCCGTTGCTCGCCTGTTTCTCTTCGCAAGCGGCGCAACTCCCCTATCGAGCAATCCACGATTGAGCTTAGGGTTTCGTCAGACATGACAATGCCCCGGCGAAACTCCGCGTCTGTTTCTCCAAGCTGCCTGACCTCATCGGGGCCGATAATGCGTTCTTGCCCGGAACTGTTATCTATGTAGCGCAGTTCGGTCGGGCGCAGCATCTTGGCTCGTAGTCGCTTCACATATCCCGCCTCGATTGCCCTGATGACTGGAAAGGAGTAAATAATTTCCCCCTCCATCAGGCGACCATCGGCGCGGGCCGGAGTCGCGCTAAAGTTGATGATCAGGGCCGATGGGAACCGTTGTTTCACTTTTTGCCAGCTCGCAGCCGGGTTATGATGCCCCTCATCTACCAATATCAGGTCGAAAAAGTCTGGGGGGAGTTGGTCGAGCCAGCGATTCTCTTCCCCGGAAATCTGCTGAATGTTGGTAACGGCTATATCGCAGTTCTGAAGGTCATCCAGATTGATCCGACCACTCTCGATAACTGCTAGCTCAGGGAATTCCTGATCGGGAGAGATGACCGCGCAGCCCTCATAAAAATTTCTCTCGCTACTGACCCGCAGGGTATCGGCCAGTTGCTTTCGGATACGTGTGCCGGGGGCTATGACTAGAACTCGCTGTGCTTCTACGGCAAAGGGAGTAATTGAGATGAGGCCGGACTTTCCACAGCCGACAGGGAGAACGATACCAACTTCTCTTGCGGGCTGTGCCTGCCGGAAATAGTCACGAAGTCGAATCCAACCATCACGTTGAGGAATTCGCAGTCTTGTATTGTTTTCAATCCTGATCCGATTAGTGAACGCCATTTGCCAGAACCCTTTCGTGGAGCATGCTGTGCAATGCCAATCAACGTGCCTGAGGCGGACCTTTCGGTTTAAGGTAAGCGCCATTTTCGCCGATAGAGTATTCATATGAAAGGATGGG
>JBEKXG010000483.1:0-4318 GCA_049512295.1 Syntrophobacteraceae bacterium | reverse complement strand
CTCCCCCTATGATCTGGAAGAAAATAATGGATAAAAGCATGAAATGCCCCGAATGCGGCAAAAAGATGCCGGAAGGGAAATCTGAATGCCCCCATTGCATGGTATATTTACCATGGTTGAATGAGCAGCCCGAAGAAGTCAAGTTTGCCAGGAGGCAGAAAATACGGATAAAGAGGAGATGGGAGATCATCCGTGCCCTACTGGGATATGCAACATTTGCTTTCGTGATCTACGCGTTCTACGTGAGCGAATCAGACACTGATAATTTTTTGCTAAATTTAATGCTCATTATTCTCCTGATGTGGCTTTTGGGATGGATTATTGTTCAGTTATGGGTGGGGAGCGAGGTCACGCAAAAACTCCCACGAGAGGAGCGGATTAAATGGAGGGTAAACAATATCTGTTCACCATTGGGCCTGGGAGTGGTTGTGGGCATAGGTTGCCTGGCACTCTGGATTAGAGACCTTTTGAGGCCACTTTCAGGGGTCGTGCAGGCGATCATAGTCATAGGTTCCATGGCTGTATGTTGGGTAGGATTAAAGTTTTTCGGTGGTGAGCTCGGATGGATGAGGCTGACAGCATGGTGGTATCAATTCAAGCAAGGTCTCATCGAGCTACTGATACGACTCGAGAAAGATGCGGAACGCCCTGATAAAGGTCGCCCTCCAGGAAATCTTCACCAAGCTCGAAAAGAGCTTCCTGATCAAGAAGCTTCACACAGCAGCGCCGAATACAGGAGGCAAGAAAGACAAGCAGAGCGACTTATGAAAGAAATGGATGCTGAAATGGAAGCCTTAATGGAAGCTGAGAAGGACGAAAAGCAGGAACTGAAGAAACAGCCTTAAAACAACCGAGCCCGGTGATGAGCCGGGCCAGAGGGCAAAATGAAAGATCCACATGTTGAAAGACTCCATTACAGAGCAGTAGTTAAAGAGCATGTCGATTTCGATAATGCACCTGATCTTGATGAAGAGAATGACGATTTCAGGATGATAGTTGGCAAAGGCCAGGCAATCTTTGAAATGAAGCGTCATTTCGCATCCCAAAATGAGGCCAGGGAAGTTGTCGAGAGATTTTTGAGAAAGTGGGATGTATTTATAACACTGAATCTTGGTCCAGATGTACTGAAGTTCGAGTTTGATGGAGCGGAGCTAATCGATCTGGCACCTCCCGAGAACGGGAAAGATGTTAATTTCCTGGCAAGTCCTATCTGCATAGGTGTGACTGTGCACGGCTCCATCAAACGGTCTTTCTCCAGTTATCCAACCCTACCAAAGCAATTCCTTCTTTCCCCTGACGCAGAAACACTTTATGTGCGGTACATGGCGTACAAGCAGGGTCGTGAAAATATTACGTCTATGGCGTACCTATGCTTGACTGTTATTAAGACAAGTGCTGCAAACAACCTTGAAGAGGCCGCCAAGAAATACATGGTCAGCTCTAAAGTTTTAAGTCAACTCAAAAGATTATCAAGCGAAAAAGGTGACCGGGCTCAGGTAAGAAAGGTGACCAATAGGACAAAATACGTTCCTTTAACCGCAAAACAAACTCTTTGGATTGACGAGGTGGTTAAAAAGCTGATTGTCCGAGCTGGGGAAATTGCGCATGATCCGACACGCGAATTCATAATTTTGACCAATAACGATTTCCCCAAATTGGAACCGTAGGTCTGATATCGGCACAATCGGCCCGGGCCTCCCTGGGCCTTTCTATTTCTTTCTACTTTAGATTTTGGGACCCGTTTGAGTGTATCCTGGCCGCCAATGATAAACCAAGCCGCGCAGAGCGGGCCTTAACCGCAGAAAAGGTTCAATGGCATGTTTCATGTGCCAGGATTACGGCGCCTGCCTCCATATGGCCCTCCAGGAGGGGCAATGCTGTTGACTTAAGGATTCTCCAGTTTTTCACGCCTCCCCGAGCACCATTTATTGGTGGGGCTTTTCGTTACTCTGGGCTGAGATGCCCTGGGAGACTTGGGCCGATAGTACTTGACTCGGCTGATCGTAGCAAGGATCTCGGAATAGATCTCGATGGCCCTCTCGGGATTATCGGGAGCGAGTACGGCGGCTTCGGCTGCCAAGGTCATGATGGCGTTCTTGAATTGGAACTCGACCCCACGGGAGCCATGAACGCGAGATGTGAGCACCATTAGAGTTCGGGCGATTACCGACATGATGGCCACAGCATATAGTTCCTGGCGGATGCTGTTGGGAGACTTGCCGTGGAATTCCTCGATTTCGAGGACGACCTTCTCGGTTCTGTAGTTGGTTTCGACTTCCCAGCGCCGGAAATAAAGACTGATGATGTCTTTTCCAGGGAATCTGGATTGGTTTAGCAGATTAGTGAGAAGTACCGAGACCGTTCCATCCGGGCTAACGAGCCGGATGATTCTCAACTGAATGACTTTGGCCTTCTTGCGTTGCCTGCGGCTAAGCCCATCCAGGTAGCTGTTTGACGGATGGAGCAGAATGTAGTCCTCCTGGCGGCCGCTGCTTACGAACTGCTCGACTGCCGGGAATGTTGATTTGGCTGGGCAGCGAAAGATGAAATAACCATTGTAGTGGTCTCTCAGGGAGCAGATGAGGTGATAGCTCGGATAGCCTCGATCGAAGAGCAAGACAGCTCCGGGGCGCATGGACACTATCAGGCTCAGAGCCTCTTCGCGCTCGGATCCATGAATACTGACCACCGTTCTGGCTACGGGAATGCGTCTGAACACATCATAGGCCGTTGTGACCAGACACTGGGGATAGTGTCCTTTGCCTTCATTGTCGAGACCGCTTTGCGGATCGAACTCCCTGCGATTCTCCTGTGTTGCGGGCAGGTTGTACTTGGAGCCATCGACAGCAATGACCGACATCCCATGCCAAAAATAGGACGGGTTCCGAGGCCAGAGTTTGTAGGCCAGATCCACGGCGTCATCCAGGATATCGCGGAAAACAGCCCATGGAAGCTTCTTGCGCGACCGGCTGAGGGCGCTGCGGTGAATGGCCTCAGCATCAGGCCAAAGTCCGCTACGGCGTGCATTCTTGAAGAACTCACCGGACTTGATATCCACCCCTTTGTTCTTGCCGCCGGCGCAAAGGGACAGGATAAAGGTGACCAGCTTCTGAAAGGGAAGCTTGCGTAAGCGTTTGAAATCTCTAGGTGATTGTTTGGACTCGGGATCGATGTTTTTTGGAATAAGACCAAGAAAACTGGAAATAGCAGCGTTCAGTTGGCATGAATTTTCAAAGCAGGATCTGTGCCATCATAGTCAACTCCTTCGAGAATTTTAATTGTTAACGACAGAGGTTATCCCCAATATTCTTCAGGTGGCATAATCTCACAATTAAAGGTTCGATGCAACATAAAATCATTCAATATCAGCAAGTTACGGTAATTTTCGATAAGAAGCTTTTGCTTAAGTCAAAGCATTGTCCAGGAGGGGTGGCCGGGGTTTTCCTGTAATGAGTGTTCTGACTATGTGATCGAGGACCCGGACAATGCGTCATACCATCAAGTGCAGGCGAGCGCTGCGGGGCGATTCTCGGACGGATATTTATCAGAAAGACTCCACGCGGCGGCGGATCGAGAGCAAGGTAGTGTGGTCGCAAGTGGCGAATGGGAGCGCAGCCGCCCTACCAGGGGAGTGATTTCAACCGTTAGAAGCGCACCAAAGGCCATTTTCCGGACGTAGTTGGATATGTGTCGAGTGAAGATCGTCGATTGTGGGGCATCCTGGCGTGCGAGAATAGAAATTTATGGCAATAAGCTAATTGGCCGATATTCTCTATTGAAATTGGATCAGTTGTGAATTATCTTCCTACTGATCGATCAGTTAGCACCCCTCAAGGTTTCGTCCTTGAGGTGCAGGCCCCCGGAGCAAGTGGGGGCCTTGCTTATTTTCAGGGGGAGGAATGAGGACCTTCGTTTACATCGATGGGTTCAACTTTTACTACAACGCCGTAAAAAACACGCCGTACAAGTGGCTTGATTTCAAAGCCCTCTCTGTAGCCCTCCTAAGGCCCTACAATGTCATCGAAAAAATAAAGTACTTCACAGCCCTGGTTTCGAACAACCCGAGGGACCCTGACAAGCTAAACCGGCAAAAGATTTTCATAAAGGCATTGAAAAATTATATCCCTGAACTGGAGGTCTTTTACGGCCACTTTCTAAGCCATCCAGTAAAGGCGCCCCTGGCAAATCCTTCCCCACCAAAATATTTCGAGCAGGTAATAAAGACCGAAGAAAAAGGCTCAGACGTGAATCTGGCTGTGCATTTGCTCTTCGATGCCTCGCAGGATTTCTATGATTGCGCAATGGTGATTTCCAACGA
>JBEKXG010000482.1:0-4324 GCA_049512295.1 Syntrophobacteraceae bacterium | reverse complement strand
AATACAGCTTGTGATGGAGGCTGGTATGAGAAGAAATGCAAGCGTGACACTTGGGTCGCACTATGACGATTTCATTGATTCACAAATCAAGGATGGAAGCTTCTGCTCGCGTAGTGAAGTTGTTCGGGCCGGACTAAACCTTCTGGAAATGCACCTGGCCAAAACCAAGGCTTTGAAGCATGCAATCGAAATCGGCCTCAATAGTGAATCTGTCGAATGTTCCTATGAAGATTTTATGGCCGAATTGGAGCAAGAGGATGGCCTTGCTGCGTGAAGCAAACTTATCTGATCAAAACCGCCGCGAAAGCAGACCTGAAAGACATTGCGAGATATACAAGAAAACAATGGGGAAGAGACCAGGAACAAATCTATATCAAATGCATATTCGATTGCTTTGACAAAATCGCCAAACACGAAACCTTCAACGCTGATTTTTCACACATAAAAGCCGGATGCTTTAAATGCAAGGTC
The DNA here is from genome assembly GCA_049512295.1 of Syntrophobacteraceae bacterium. GTDB lineage: Bacteria > Desulfobacterota > Syntrophobacteria > Syntrophobacterales > Syntrophobacteraceae > SbD1. Next base: position 3,853 of record JBEKXG010000482.1, on the reverse strand, counting down.
AATCACCATTTGGTATTCTTTCACTGGCTTGAGGGTGGCCGGCCTGAAATAATCAGGGTGCTTCACGAAGAGATGGACATTCCGATGCAGTTGATCAAATCGTGAATTAACGATAAGTCAGTCCTCTGTCTCGCGCTCACCAAAGATCATCTCGCTAACTGAAACGCCATCAATTTCCAAGGGCTCCGCCGCTCTGAAAATACATACAGTGTCTACGGCAAGGAGGGCATAGGACCCCAAAATCAGCTTTATAACTGGCCTTTGTGGCTGAAAAATGTGAATATAGGCAATCATACGCAACAAGAGAAAGAAAAGGGGAAGTAAAACAGTATCCGTCAACCGCAGCCCATCTTGAATTGTCGGTTAACTACGTGAGATTCTGTCTTGCGGCAAGCCAGTTATCTGGAAGAAGTTGGTGGATCTGCCTGGCGGGGTGCTCCATGATGCGTCGCAGCACATCTTCGAGGTACTCCTGAGGATTGATGCCCAAGTTACGACAGGTCTGAACCAGGGAAAGGATAGTGGCGCTGGCCCTGCCGCCGTCCTCGCTGCCAACGAACAGCCAGTTCTTGCGGCCGATGACAAGCGGACGGATGCCTCGCTCCGCCACGTTGTTATCGAGGCGGGCATCCGCGTTTTTGTGATAGTTCGATAGATGAGGCGCCAGGCTGTGATAATAGTTGAGAGCCTTGGCGAAGTTAGACTTCGGTAGCAGCTTTCCTGCCAGAAGGCGCTCTTTTACCATCTTCGTCAACTCGTCGAGGATCGGTTTCTCGATCTCCCGGCGGATACGCATACGCTCATCGGGTTTGCGCTTCCACGCCACTCGCTCCAGCATGAAGAGGTAACGGATCTTGCGCAGGATACGGCTTCTGAACGCGGGATCACCTCCTTCAGCCTCCACGAATTTACGACGTACGTGGGCCATGCAGGGGCACCAGATTATATCCTCACCGGCAGCCAGTTTCTCGTAGGCTCCGTACTTGTCCGAGTGGAGCACCCCTTTGTATTCCTTGAGGGTTTTTAATGGGTGGTCGTGGTTCCGGTTGAGGCAAAACTCGAAGAAACGGTAGGGGGGATCGCCACCTCCACCACCCACATAGAGCCACATGTAGGCTTGCTGCAAGCGGCTTTTCCCTCTTACCTGAAGATCAATCGGGGTCTCGTCCACGAAGACCACCCCGCTCTCAAGCACCCGGGCCTTCATGGCATCGTAGATGGGGGTGAGAGCCGAGCCCAGGGTAAGTACCCATTTCGACAGGGTCTGGCGGGAGATCTTGATGTCGGAACGGTTAAATATCTCCACCAGACGGTAGAGCGGGAGGTGGTCGGCGAATTTGGAGGTAAGGACAAACGCCAGCAGGCTTTCGTCGGCCGGACAGCGGGCAATAACGGCGTCGGGGAGCATCCGTGATTTTACGCCGAGTTCAGGGACGGCTTTGGAAGCATACTTGAAGCGGATATATTCGCGAATATAGAACTGTTCGGGCTTGCGCGCCAGTTTACGGCTGACTTCGCTGCCGATGCACACCAGGGGCTCTCCCGTTTCCGGGCAAACCTTTTCGTCTGCTGGAAGGTCCAGCTCAATACGCTCAACCGGAAGGTCGTCGGGGAAGGATATGGTGTCACAGCCTCGGTTCTTGACTGGCTTGTTCCGCTTGTAGACGATCTCTTCCTGCTCTTGAGCGGGAACAAAGACGGGACCGGATTCCAGTTCCGGCAGCAGCGGCTGGTTGCTGTCGAGATCGGCAACGATACGCTCGCTTTTTGAACCGAAAATCTGCCTTTTCAGCCAGTCGAGCTGTTCCTTAAGAACAAAAAGTTCCCCTTCCAGGGCGACGATACGCTGGTCCTTCTGGTGAAGAAGTTCCTGGATTTGAGGATAATCGATTGCACTGTCAAGACCGTTAAACATGTGTGGAATATAGCACGAATCGGGCTATTTCCATAGCAATAACTGTTTGTTATGACAAAGAAAAACGCTTATTCAAACGCCTGGGAACCACACCCTCCAATAACATGGTGAACTGCTGCCTCGACAATTCGTCATGACCTGCGAAACAGCCGGAGAAGGTCCCCTGTTCCAGGCGTTTATACCAAATCACAAACCCGTCGCCATCCCAATACAAGACCTTAATCAGGTTTCTGCGGCGATTGAGAAAAAGGAATAACGCACCGGTAAGCAGTTTGTCCGGGTAAGAGACTTCGATCAACCGGCTCAACCCCTCGAAGCTCTTGCGCATGTCGACGTGCTGATCATAGAGAAAGATGCGGTGAATGCCGAAAAGCCGCAACAATCAGTTCCTCTTCAGTACCGACAGAATCTCGGTAAGAAGTCCGGAATCGAATCCTTTGGAGACATGGATAAGAATACCACTGCATTCCAGGGAGATGGGTGCGGCAGGGAGAGTGAGTTCCAGGAACCTTCCCGGATCAGGTGGCACCAGACGTTTACGCCAGTAAAGGAAACGGTGATAGCTTTCGGAATTTTCCCGGCACCACGCAGCCAGACTTAATCCGCTACGCTGCCAGGCTGCAATTTTAGCCGGCCATTCCTGGGTGGGCGCCACCTGCATAAAACCTCCTCCTCGTTGATGCACAATCGAGAAGGACAGTTTAGCGATAGCTGGAAGAACCGGCAAGATGGGCTAGGGTTGACGGGTACGTAAAACATGTGTAAATGCGGAACGAAGGAAGATAATTCGAAGTGTGGAGAAAAGAAAAAAACAGTGGTAGTTGAACAGAAACCAGTGTGCTGTAGCACAGGTCAGGTCAAGGCAGTCAACGAAGATTGCTGCTCCGTAAAAACTGAATAATACTGGAGCTGTAACATATGAACAAACAGCCGATCTCGAGCAATCAAGATCGGCTGTTTTCATTTATGGGGCTTGAGGAAACTCAGTCTGCCTTATTCAGCCGACTGGCGGGCCATGGCGTCATCCATGACCTTGTAGGCGCAGAATTCTCCGCACATGGTGCAGGCGCCGTGATCGGAGACAGGGGAACTCTCCCGGAGCATGCGCGCCCGGTCGGGGTCGAGGGCCAAGGCGTACTGGCCTTCCCAATCCAGCTTTTTACGGCACTTGGCCATCTGGATATCCTTGTCCATGGCTCCCTTGACACCTTTGGCAATGTCTCCGGCGTGGGCGGCGATACGTGAGGCGATCACACCGTCCCGTACATCCTGAACATCGGGCAGCCGTAGATGCTCGCTGGGGGTGACATAGCAGAGGAAATCAGCCCCGGCAGCGGCGGCTATTGCTCCGCCGATGGCACAGGTGATGTGGTCGTAGCCGGGCGCGATATCGGTAACCAGCGGCCCCAGCACGTAGAACGGCGCGCCGTGGCAGAGGCGTTTTTGCAGCAGGATGTTGGCCTGGACCTGGTGAAGGGGCACATGGCCCGGTCCCTCGATCATGACCTGCACGCCTGCATCCTGCGCTCGCTGGGTCAGTTCGCCCAACAGGATCAACTCGTGGATCTGGGCCCGGTCGGTGGCGTCGGCCAGGCAGCCGGGGCGGAAACCGTCGCCCAGCGAGAGGGTCATGTCGTATTCTTTTGTGATTTCCAGCAGTTTGTCGAAATGCTCGTACAGAGGGTTATCCTGCTTGTTGTAGGCCATCCATTCAATGGTGAAAGCGCCGCCGCGGGAAACCACGTCCATAATGCGCCCTTCGTTTTTCATCCGCTCCACGGTAGACCGGGTTACGCCGCAATGAACGGTAATGAAATCCACGCCATCCTCGGCATGTTTGATAATGCCGGCGAAGATATCGTCCACGGTCATATCGACGATAGCTTTTTTCTTGACCCGCACCGCATCCAGGGCAGCCTGGTAGAGCGGCACGCTGCC
>JBEKXG010000481.1:0-4334 GCA_049512295.1 Syntrophobacteraceae bacterium | reverse complement strand
ATAGTTTCTTTTTGGTCATGTTCCAGCCGTATCAGAACTCAATCTATCAATGCTGAGCGCCCCATTGTAAAAGCGCCCACATAACCGGGAAAGCGAAAATATGGGAGTCCATCCTGTCGAGAATCCCTCCGTGGCCCGGAAGGAGTCCGCTCGAATCCTTCTTGCCGTAGTTGCGCTTCAGCATGGACTCGATCAGGTCCCCGATCTGCCCGGTAACGGCGACCGCAAAGCTGAAGAAGAGCAGTGTGGCCAAGGACACATTTGTCAAAAAGATCAACCCTACAACCGATCCGACAATGACACTCGAAAAAAGTCCGCCGACAGAACCCTCGATAGTCTTCTTGGGACTGACGATTTGATACAGCTTGTGGCGACCGATAAGCGATCCCGTGTGGTAGGCGCCGGCGTCTCCGGCAACGGTCACCGCCAGTACGAACAAAATCCAGAATCTCCCCTGCGGGGCTGCCCCGACAAGGAGGACAAACGAGATCAAGTAGGGCAGATACAGCCATGCGAATGAGAGCAGAGCAATGCGCCCGATTTCATCGCAATCGAGGGGAGAGGAGAGCATCATAAGGGAAAGTGCGGCGAAAAACGAGATAAAAAGGGCAAGATTAAGGCCGGTGATTCCCCAGAGGTAGGTTCCAAGGGGCAGGCAGAGCCCGGCGGCAAAAGAAAAAACCCGCCACTTGCCTGAAAGAGGAGCGTGGAAAAGAAGACCGTGCAACTCCCACAAACCGAGCGCTGTTGCGAGGCTGACCATCAGGTACCAGATCCAGGGTGGACCGGCGGTCACGCACGCGAGAACCGGCAACCCGACCAATAAGCCGGTAACCCAACGTTGGATATGAGAACTTGGTTTCAGGGAATCAGGCATGCAATTCCGGCTAGTTATCTTTTGGGATTCGCGATAAGGGCAATAGTGAGCCGTGGTTTATCGTCAACTCGAACCTGAAAGCGCAATATCTATCGTCCTGGCTTCATCTTCGACCGATGGGTCCCGGCGCTTCTTCACCTGTTCGCCGGTGCGTCCGAATCGTCGCTCTCTGCTCTGGAATTCCTTGAGCGCTTCTATGAAATCGGCTTTCCCGAAATCAGGCCATAATATTTCAGTGAAATAAAGCTCGGCATAAGCGATTTGCCAAAGCAGGAAGTTGCTCACCCGTATTTCACCACCCGTTCTGATGACGAAATCGGGGTCGGGATGGCCTGCGGTATAGAGATAGCGCGAAAGGAGATCAGCGGAGAGCTGGCCTATCCCGTAGCCGCCGTTCATCACATCGGCAAGAAAGAGTTTTGCGGCCCGTATGATTTCCTGTCTGCCCCCGTAGTTCATGGCCAGACTGAGGATAAGTTTGTCAAAATGGGAGGTCTTGTCCTCAGCGATGCGAAGTTGCTCCAGAAGAGATGAAGGGATGCCGTCATCGTCGCCGATATGCCGGAACCGTACCTCTTTTTCGATAAGTTCGGGAACCTCGGATTTCAGATATTTTTCGAGCAGTCCCCAGAGCGCTTTTACTTCTCTTTGAGGCCGGTTCCAGTTCTCTTTTGAAAAGGCGTAGAGGGTCAAGTAGGGGATACCCAACTCGCTGCAGCAGGTCACGATCGAGCGCACAGCTTCGGCGCCTTTCTTGTGCCCGAAAATGCGGTTCCTCAGTCTTTGCCTGGCCCACCTGCCGTTGCCGTCCATAATGATGGCCACATGGCGCGGAAGGCGCTCCAAATTGAGTTCCATCTAGGTTTCCAGGATTTCCTTTTCCTTCGAGCCGTACACGGCGTCGATTTTCTTCACGTAGTCGTCCGTAACCTTCTGGATTTCGTCCTGAGCGCGAAACTGTTCGTCCTCAGATACCTTTTTGTCTTTTTTGAGTTCTTTAATCTTTTCAATTATGTCACGCCTGATGTTTCTCAGGGAGACTTTGGATTCCTCAGCTTTTTTCTTCACCACTTTCACAAGTTCGCGGCGGCGCTCGGCGGTAAGCGGTGGAATGTTTATGCGGATCGCCTTGCCGTCGTTCATCGGGGTAAGTCCAAGTTCGGATTTCAGTATGGCTTTTTCTATTTCGCCAACCACTGAGGTATCCCAGGGTTGGATCACTATTGAGCGCGGATCGGGTACGGTCAGAGTTGCCAGTTGGCTCAGAGGTGTCGAAGATCCGTAGTAGTCAACTCTTGTTCCATCAACCAGGGAAATGGATGCCCTTCCCGTGCGAAGCCTTTTGTACTCGGATTCCAAGGTTTCCACAGCTTTATCCATGCGGTCGCGAAGATCGCGATAAATGTCATCAAGCATCACTGATTTCCTCCACCACAGTCCCAATCGGTTTGCCCAGAACGATTTTCCTGATGTTGCCCTTTATCTTGAGATTAAAGACAACGATGCGCATCTTCTCTTCCCTGGCCAGGGATATAGCCGTGGCGTCCATCACCCTGAGGTTCCGGTTGAGGACTTCGGTAAAGCTGATCCGCTCGTAGCGCAAGGCGAGAGGGTTTTTTGCAGGATCGGATTCGTAAACCCCGTCAACTTTGGTGCCCTTCATCAGGACTTCGGCCCCGATTTCGTTCGCCCTAAGCGCGGCGGTCGTATCCGTGGTAAAGAATGGAAGCCCTGTGCCAGCCGCGAAAATTACAATTCGTCCCTTTTCCAGATGCCGGATAGCTTTGCGCCGAATGTACGGTTCGGCAACCTCTTTCATATCGATTGCCGATTGGACCCTGGTGGGTATCCCGAATTTTTCCAGGGCATCCTGCATTGCAAGGGCGTTCATCACGGTTGCAATCATGCCCATGTAATCTGCCGTGGAACGGTCCATTCCGCCTGATGCGGCGGAAACTCCGCGAAAGATGTTCCCGCCTCCGATGACGAGTGCAACCTGTGTGCCCAGTTTGTGCACTTGCGATATCTCTTCGGCAATTTCGCGCAATACCCCGGTATCTATTCCATAGGGTTGAATCCCCATGAGCGCTTCGCCGCTCAGCTTGAGCAGTATTCTGCCGTAGAGGGGTTTTTCCTGTTCGCTCATCAGGGTCAGCTCCAATTCCGATTCGGCAATTCGGCGCCGTGGCTATTCACCCAACTGATACCTGCAAAACCGGCGGACCTGTATTTTTTCGCCGATTTTGGCGATCAGTTCATTCAAATAATCCTGGATAGCCCGGTCGGGATCTCGAATGTAGTTTTGCAGCATCAGCGAGTTCTCTTCGTAGAATTTCCGCATTTTCCCGTCAAGTATTTTTTCAACAATATTTTGAGGCTTTCCGGATTCGCCGGCCTGGGCCAGGTAAATAGCGCGTTCGCGCTCGACGATATCCTGCGGGATGTCTTCGGGATTGACCCCCAGCGGGTTTGTCGCGGCTATCTGGAGGGCAATGTTGCGCACGAATTCAGCGAAATCTTCGCTCTTGGCGGCGAAATCGGTCTCGCAGTTTACTTCGACCAGGACGCCGATTTTCCCGCCGCTGTGGATATATGCGTGCACCAGGCCGTCGGCTGCTTCGCGGGCTGCGCGCTTCATGGCCTTGGCAAGGCCTTTTTGACGCAGCAGGTCAACTGCTTTCTCCATGTTGCCGGAGGCGTCCTTGAGCGCCTTTTTGCAGTCCATCATGCCCACGTTGGTTCTGTCTCTGAGTTCCTTTACCATTCCTGATGTGATTTCCAATTTCTTCCTCCAAAGTAATCTATTTCCAGATATAAGATTCTATCGAGCGCGTGATGGAATTTCAGTCCCCGGCATCCCGTAAACGGGGAAGCGGAAGGCGAGTGTAGGACCAGTATCTGAAAGGAGAGGAGCCCCGGACCGCGCAGGCTCGAAGCCCCATGATTGTTTACTCTTGCCCTTGCCCGGTCTGCACAGGGTTTATGATCTCCACGACTGGGCCTTTTTCTTCCTGTCCCAGAATTTGTCCAGCAGGGACTTCCTCGAGTTCGATCCCCTTGTCCACGGTGGCCTGCTGCATCTCGGAGAATTTCTCGCGCCCCTCTAGGCTGGCGTCGGCGACCTTTGATGTAACGAGCCTGATGGCCCGGATTGCATCGTCATTTCCTGGAATGGGATAGTCGATCACGTCAGGGTCGCAGTTTGTATCCACAATGGCTACAACCGGAATACCGAGCCGGTTTGCTTCCATTACGGCGATGTTTTCACGCTGGGTGTCTACCACGAATAGAGCGCCCGGGAGCCGGTTCATCTTCTTGATGCCGCCCAAATTCCTTTCGAGCTTTTCGCGCTCGCGCTGAAGCCCGAGGATTTCCTTTTTCGGAAACCGGTTGATGCTTCCGTCTTCGACCATGGCATCCAGTTCTTTGAGGCGATCGATTCTGTGCTTGATGGTCT
>JBEKXG010000480.1:0-4335 GCA_049512295.1 Syntrophobacteraceae bacterium | reverse complement strand
GGATCGCCTTTCCTTCAATACATTTAATGTTTCGATCCCGCTGATCCCGGGCATTTTTGAACCGGTTTACATGCTCTTTGAGTATCCCTGTTCCTAAAGCGTTTTGACAAGCGGGAGAAACTCTAACTTGGCGAAGCTTTTTATATACTTTTTCACGCTGTTTAAAACGGCCTCGTTTTCCTGATCGAATTGAACGCCAATTTCAGAAAACGACCTGTCTTTTTTCAGGTTTTTGATCTTGCCTTTTATCACTTGCTCTTCCGCAATTCCCGTCAAATGGAAAAGGATTTCAATTGTCTGGTCGATTTCGACGGACGAAGATTTACCCCCGCTATAATCGAGGCAGATCCTACATCCTCCAAGGCTTATGTCCACTATGACGGCCTTGTAGTCGCCCATGTCCGTCTTCACCGATGCGATGAAGTGGCATTCCATGCGCTGCGCTTTGCGCAGGTTCATGGTTTCCACCGAAAAGGGATAAGTAAGGAAAACCATTAGCGTCGGCTTCTGAATACAGGTCAGAACCGTCGAGGTAAAGCCATAGACATTTCCGGCATAGACATACCTCACAACTATCGGATTTCCTTCATCCAGTCTGCCTATAATCCCAGGAATGGGGGGAATACGGATTAAGAGGTACTCGTCGGGAACCATTCCGACCAGGACACCGGCTGCTTTAAATTCATGCCCTTTTATGCCCAACTGAAACTGCAGCGGCGTGGCGATTCCAATATTTAGCGTTCGGCCCTCAACAACTGCCTCGGAAGCTTTCTCATGCATTGATTCCCCTCCCGAATCAAATCTCGCCTGGAAAGAAAGCCACATTTCCCCCAGATCACAGAAAAAAAAAGGAAATTATACTCCCGGACGGGAGTTGTTAACCGGAATAATGCATCAAGTTGTGCACCCCTGCATCCAAACCACATTTTCGGGTCGGATTCTGCCCTAAAAACCTTCTGGAACAAGCCCAAATCCCGCAAAACCATACGATTTTCCGATTGAACATGCAAGTGTCACATCTGTCAAAGTGACTGGTTTTTTCAGTTTCATGATATGCTCTACAACACGCCGGTTCAGGGAACGACCGCAGACATCACAAAGAAAGCCCTGGCATTACTCCCCCAAAGATTGGCGGATACCGGAGCCCAGATTATCGGAACGGTGCATGACGTAATTATTCTCGAAGTTCCCGAAAAGTTGGCAGGGGAAGTTGCTGTGATTCTCAAGGAGACCATGATCCAGGCAGGCAAAGCTTATCTCTGTAAAGTTCCGATTGAGGTGGACGTTATGATTGGGAAGACATGGGCAGAGAAGTAGGGATAGTTCAGTTTCTTGGAGAGGACGGCTTTAAATTGGCGCTGATCTGGGCTGCTGAAAAAATGGGAATACCTTATGCTCCGGCCGCTCAGGCATGAACTGAGTGTAGTTGAGGAGAAATGGCGGCTTGGTGGATATGGGAACCAGGGAGCCTTTGAATGCCGCAAAATCAGCTTCGGTAATCAGTACTGTGACGGAGAGCGCTTCACCGAGAGAATCCTCACCGTCACCCGGACTTGCCGGATTATATGGGCGCCGCGCCAGGATCATGACCAGGCGCGGCCCTGTTATCGATTGTTTTCAAGACTTTTCTTTCACTTCTTCTTTCCGACAAAATTCTGTCCGGTGGCGTTCTTGTTTAAAGTGATATTCCTCTTTGGGGGGGTAAACGTGTACCCGGTCATGGAAGGCGTTACGGTGTAGGAACCCTTCAAGAGACCGCTGAACGAGTAATTGCCCTTCGAGTCGGTGTTGGCGCTGCCGCTTGCCGCACCGCTCAGGGTGACGGTCACTCCGGAAAAAGCAACTTTCCCCACCTTCACCGTACCGGATATGGAGTATAGGGGTATGGCGGAAAAATTCTCGCCGGTAATGTTTTGGTTCGTTATCGTGGCCGATCCTTTTGACGGGTTGAAGGTGTAGCCGGCCATTGAAGGCGTAATCGTATAGATCCCATTCGAAAGGCCTGAAAAGGAGTAGGTCCCGTTGGAAGCGGTTTTTGCCGTCGCTGATGAGGTCCCTGCAAGGACCATAGTGACTCCCCCAAGAGGCGCCTTGCCGTTTTTTACAGTCCCCGAGATGGAGTATGTCACCGGAACAGGAACGGCATTTTTCGTGCAGATCATAATTTCTCCGGTTCCATCCGAAGTTTGCGTGATGGTCATGACTGTTTTGCCTGCGTCCATAACTCCGCTCATCGTTTCACGACCATTGGCGGTAGAGCTTACCACTCCTTGCGGTGAAAAAATGGAAATAGTCCCGGTTAAGCTTTCCGATGACTCGTCGCTCCCAGTGGTGGAACCTGTAAAAGTTTCCCCCGTGACCTCAAAGGTTCCTCTTCCCCAGTAAGGCGCGTTGGAACCTGAACATAAACTGTTGAATTCCCACGTACCGGTCAAATCAGCCTGCGAATATGAAGTGGCTTGTTTGGTCGTAACCTGGAGCAGGGCCTCTTCTTTGCTAGGCGAAAAGGTCGCAACCGTGACAGTCTTGCCTGCGTTCATAAAACCCTGATAGTTTAAACCCTTACAGTCGCCTTTAGGACAGGTTATCACCCCGCTTGGTGAAATCGACAGTTGCCCGGATTGGGCGGTTGGCGTCCCGCCATTTGGAGTAATTGTTCCTGTAAAATTCCCCTTTGAGTCGAACGTATAGCTCCCTGTTGCAGCCCAGCCGGACGTTTGTCCCGTAGATGCTAGAAAATTGGATTTCCAGTTGCCGGCCAAATCAGCCGTCTTATAGGAAGCGGCTTGTTTTGTGAAAATAATGAGATTGGTAGAGCCATCGGACCAGGTCTCCGTACACGAGAGTACGGTATTGCCCGAATCTATCTGGCACAGGGAGTCTTCGTGCGCAGCGGCTAACACAATCCCATTGGAAGAAATCGAGAAAGCACCACTGCCACTTTCAACCTTGCCACCGATTTGTGTACCTGAAAACGTGAATTTTCCATTCGTGGCTACGGTCAGAGTAACGCTCTCATACCAAGGTGCGTCGGGACCTGTAGCAAAAGCCTCACCTTTCCACGTACCGGCCAAATCGGCAAGAGTCGCTCCTTCGGCGGCCAATGGAAATACCGGGAATAGAGAGATAACACAGATGAAAATGAACAGTCCGTACAGATGCTTTGAAAGATTTGCTCTATGCATTTCAGATCCTCTTCCGTAAACTGCCAAAAAGGTGAGGTGATAAAGTGAAATAATAAAACGCGATAAGAAATTACATTCTGCAAATGATGACATGAATTATCAGGATACGCCATCGTATTGCTGCTAATGATTCGCGGCCATGAAGTGATATCCTATAATAACTGCTCGCCAGTTTAGGGGCCGAATTTAGTGGAATAACCGCTGTTGGGCGGTTAAAGCGGGCAGCATTACACATAATCCAGGTCAACCTGCAGCAGGATACGACCTCTGCCCTTTCTATAAGCGGCAACATGTTGAATGCGCCTTGCTATACGAAAACTTTCACAATGTCAATAGGTATTTAGACATGAGACAACCTTTGCCTGGTGTTCTGAATGCGCCTGGTGCGGGCACGAGAACCCGTTCAGATGTTGACCGTCGGGACTCCAAGAATCCTTCCCACCCATGCGACGATGGTGGTAAAAGAAAGCTTGGATTTCACATTCTCGCTTCCACACTCGGGACACATCGCTTTTCCCGGTATGTTTCGAATAACCATAGCTCGGCCTCCCCTTTGCTGAGTGACGTTGTTGTCGATGCCGATCCGAATTTCGATCAGTCGGGCTGAAAGTATATGGTGGATCAAATTGTTATCTTGTATATTTGTATATGTAGCAGGAAGCCTAATTTCAGTGGCCGGAAGATGTCCTGTCCGATGGGTCTGCAAGAAGAGAGCAGAACTGAGGATTTGTGTCGGCACTGACCAATGTGAGATCATTGGGAGAAGACGGTATAATGCATCGGACGCGTGGAATCCGGATGGGAGGGCCATGAAGGTTCAGAAATGTGACGGACATGGAAAGGCTGACCGTGTGCCCCTTGCGAAGTTAATGTTAGAGAGAGTAGTTGAAAATCCTCCCAATAAGGGATTTACCTCACGCTGCTATTGCTTCTTCACATCGAGAACCTTTCGGACCGCCTCGGATATTTGCCTCATGCCGTAAGGCTTCATTAAGAGTTCCATCCCAAGCTCTTTCACGCTATCAGAGGTAATTAATCACGGGTAAACCCCCGGCTCTGCCGGGGGACTCCCAGAGTTTGACAATTCCGGGAATATACGAAAGCCTCCCCCTTGTGAACCGCTCAAAGTTTACAAGGAGGAAAGCTTTCG
>JBEKXG010000479.1:0-4337 GCA_049512295.1 Syntrophobacteraceae bacterium | reverse complement strand
TTGTGCGGCGTACCCAAGTACGCCTCCGCGCAACCCCTCGATTTCCTAGCCAGAACGGAAAATCCCTCCTTTCCGAATCGGAAACTGTTAGTGTTTCAACCGGGGTTTCCGGATGGACACTGCTAGTTAGTAAGTCTATCTCACGAGGATGGTTTTAGAGCGATGCCGAAATCCACGACCTGCGGGCGTGGCAATGTGAGGTTTGTGCCGGTCCCGAATGGGCTTGCGCCTGGCTGCATCCCGATATAACATCTGCCGCTGTCCGGGGTTTTACGAATGAAAAAAATAGGAAAATACATCATCTGCGGATTGCTCGGCAAAGGTGGCATGAGCGCCGTTTACAAGGCCAGGCTGCCTTTGTCGGACAAGATCGTTGCCCTGAAGCTGCTCTCACCTCATCCGAACCTGACCAGTCTCCTCGGCCTGGAAGCCCTTAAAGGCAGATTCATTTCCGAAGCGGCCGCCATGGCTTCACTTCGCCACCCCAACATCATCGAAGCACTTGATTTCGATTTTGATGGCGAAACACCATTTTTCACCATGGAATACTACTGCCACGACCTCGGCCGCCTGATCGGGGAGGCGTACCGGGCTGATCTCCCATGCCGAATCCTCAGTCTGGACAAGACAATTCATTACTGCCGTCAGCTTCTTGCCGGCCTCGCGCGCCTCCACCGTGCACGAGTCGTCCACAGGGATATAAAACCGGCCAACCTCATGATTACCGATGACGACTGCATAAAGATATGCGACTTCGGTTTCTCCAGGCTGAGGGGCGAAAGGCCCGGCCGCCCATCGAGCCTGCTGATCGGATCGCCTTTTTATGCGGCTCCCGAGCAGGAAAGAGACCCGGACGGAGTTGACCATCGGGCAGACCTCTATTCAGCGGGCGTAATCGTGCACAGAATGCTGACGGGCTTTCTGCCGGAAGACGGAATCAGAAATCCGGCAGAATACCACCCGGAGGCCGATTCGAGCTGGGATGCCTTTGTCCTCAAAGCCCTGGAAAATGATCCGGACCGCCGCTTTGCCACAGTCGAAGAGATGCTCGCGGCCCTCGATGACCTTAGCGCGGCTTGGGAGAAAAAAAAGGAGGACTTCTGCCGGCTCTTGCCTCCCGGCGGTACTTCCGCAATCCAGGCCGAAAAACAAACCGGCGGGAAACTCCGGAAAGCCGCGCTGAAAGCAAGCCCAAAAGAAGCTGCGGCCCTCTTCGGCTGCGACAGGCTGATGAGGCCCCTCGCCTACTTCGATGGCTCGGGTCTTTCGGTTCAGGCAGCTATTGTATTTGATTTGCTCAACGGGTTGGTCTGGCAAAGGTCGGGGTCCGGGGACCCCCTCGACCGGGCAGGCGCAGACGATTATGCCGAATCTTTAAACCTGGAAGCTTTCGCCGGGATGTCAGGATGGAGACTTCCGACAGTTGATGAACTCCTGTCACTGCTTCGCCGGTCGGGCTTCGGAATCGAGGACTGCCTGCTCCCTGCCTTCGACAAAAAACAGAAGGCCCTCTGGAGCTGCGACCGCTGCACGTTCGTGAGCGGCTGGCACGTCAACATGGAACTAGGATTTGCCGGATTTGCGGATTTTACCTGCCGATTTCATGTGCGCGCGGTTGCGGATGCGGAAAATGAATCTCCACGCCCTGCGAGGTGTTGAGATTGAATCCGATAGAGTGTTACAATTGTTTCTGCAATACCCGAATCAGCAAACTCAGATCCGTGGAGGCAGGCGATGGAAGACACAGTTGCGCGCTTGATGCGCAAAGGAGCCATCACGTGCAGCGAAGATGCCAGTATTAGGAAGGTCGCTCAAATTATGGCAGTGAACTCAGCACACTACTGTGTAGTGATTAACCAACAGCACGAGATTTTGGGGATCATCTCAACCCGCAGTATTTTGAGGGCCTTTGGCAAGAACCTTGACCAAACCACGGCCACAGACATTCTCTTCCCTCACACATTTACCATTACCCCCAATACTCCTCTCGGGGAGGCCATTCGCTTAATGGACAGGCGCAAGATTGAGCACCTGATCGTAACCCTGAACCGGCCTGGAAACAGAGCCGTTCTTGGTATGCTTCATGCGGAAGATATCGTCGACAAAATGGTGCAGAATCAGGAAGGATACCATCCCTGATGCGGGTATGTGACCTCATGGATCGTAAGGTTATCGTCTGCCGTCTCGATGACAGCATCGACGATGTGGTCAGGATAATGAAGGCGAATCAGTTTTGCCCGATAGCAGTGGTGGACCAGACAGGTGAGGTTTGGGGCCTCGTTTCCAGGCTGGCTGTTATTCGATTCTATGGAGAAGACCTGAAGCGAATGTGCGCTGAGGATGTCATGCGACCTTACAAGTTTGAAGTGAATCCTCAATGGCCGATTGAAAGGGCTGTCGGCCTCATGAAACGGACAGGATTCGAACACCTGATCGTCATTGACCCGCACGCAGGGCCGAAACGCCCGATTGGAATCTTGGCCAGCTTCGACATCGTCATGTATATGGCCGGTATTGAAACCGGACATTACGAACATGTCCTCAAAATGCCCTCGGGGTGGTGCCCTCCCGGTCCGTAAGAAGCTATTCCTGAGCCGGTTCATACACAAAACAGGAGAGCTTTCAATTGTTTTTATCTCTTTCCAGGAACGCGGAAACGTTTGCCGCCGTTGAAATCTCCCGCCACGTACTTACCATTTCCATTAAGAAGGACTTTTTTTAACGTATTCAAACGAACCCGGGCGGGAACCATATAGGAGTATCAGATGGAAGGTATGTGGATGGAATGCAGGGGGTGCGAGACCTTCGCTCCAAAGTTGGACGAGCGCTCATCGAAAGAATGCCGCCTTTGCGGCGCTCTGCATTGCGATGAGTGCCTCAACGAAGCAGGATACTGCACACCGTGCAGTGAAAAGATGGATTATTCGAAAGATGATGCAATTCCGGTGTGAACCGGTTCAGCTCATCTGAAACCACAGACGGCGGCGTGGGAGTCCGTGGGGACTTCCACGCCGTTGGTTTCGGAGTGTCGGCGAAGACTGAAATCGGATATTTTCGGTGTGATTTAAAGCTTTTTTGCCGCAACCAACCGGGCGAAATGCTCAAAAGAACGATCATAGGTCTTTTCAGCATCCGGGGGGAAACAGCATCCGGGCAGTTGCCTGCTCTTCAGGTGGTACTCGATGCACTCACAGCAAACACCCGTCCTGGGACATCCGGCATAGCTGCAGTTACATCTCCCGGTATTTTCTTCTTTCCTGCATTCCATCAGTGGGCCTCGACCTGATGATGGCCTGAATCGCCTTTCCCGCCCTTTCTAAGAGCCGCGGCCAGCAGGCAGAACAGGACTACTTCCCAGACAATTACGCCGGTATAGCTTTCAGTCAGACCATAAGTGATCCCGCCGCCGATAATGGCCGGAACTCCCGCAAGAACTATCATTCCAAAACGCCACGCCCAGTTCATCAGTATCTCTCCTGATGGATATATAGAAGCCTTGTTCTATTTTTCCCAAGGTTAACTTTCTAGCATAAGGCTCTCAAATTATCAACATTTTTGTATTACGGGCGGGCGGGCTGTGGAGTTCGAAGGGGATCAATCTCCCTCATCGCCGTTGCCGGAGCGTTTTGCGCATTCGATTCCGTACTTTTTGATCTTGTAGTGGATAGCCCTTCGGCTTATCCCCAGGAGTTGAGCGGCTTTCTTCTGAACGAAGCCCGCCTGCTGAAGCGCTCGCAAAATCGCATTGCGCTCACTTTCATCCAGGGACAGCGAGGAAGAATCGCCTGTGGCTGCCGAGGGCTTCTGCGGCGCGTCGGGAAGCCCGGAAAGGCTCAGATCGCTTTTGTGCAGGACCCCGTCGCGGCACAGGACCACGCCGCCCTCAAGGGCATTCTTGAGTTCCCTTACATTTCCCGGCCAGGGATATTCGGAAAGCCATTTGATCGTTTCGGCAGGCAGCTTGACCAGCGGAAGGTTTTCATTTTTGCAGAAGTTTTCCACAAATTGCTGGGCAAGTGCGGGTATATCCTCGCGCCGTTCCCGCAGGGGCGGAATCTTCAGGGTTACTACGCGAAGCCGGTAATAGAGGTCTTCGCGAAAGGTCCCTTCGGCAACCTCCTCGGCGAGGTTGACGTTGGTTGCCGAAATTACGCGGCAGTTCACCGGGATTTCCTTGAGGTCTCCGATCCTCCTGATTTTCCTGTCTTCCAAAAACCTCAGGAGCCTCACCTGCATGTCATGGGAAATATTGCCTATCTCGTCCAGGAAAAGGGTCCCCTTGTCGGCCGCCTCGATCAGTCCTTTCTTATCCTTGATCGCGTGAGTAAAGGCGCCGC
>JBEKXG010000478.1:0-4342 GCA_049512295.1 Syntrophobacteraceae bacterium | reverse complement strand
TAGCAGCGGGTACGCCGTAGGCGTAGCCGCAAGCCCCTTCAGAATTCTTCCTCGCCTTCGGTGAGGCCGAGGTTCGGCAAGGCGAGTTGATACATGGGACGGCCCTTATTTTGTACTATTTACATGTTTTTTAAGCTTTTACCTAGTAAGTCTATCTTAGGAGGAAGATATCATGACTGGAGCTCCTTTTCATGGTTTAGCAGAGAACTGTTCCCCGGGGCAGGGTAATGGTGTAATAATATCTTCTGCTTCAGGGTCTGGAAGTTTCCAACAACCGTAGTCCGCTTTTGGCCCTGATGTGCCGGTCAGGGTGCGGAGTAAGGCGAAAATGGGAAAAGACATTAAGTATGATGAAATTCTGGATAATGCCCAAACCGGAATTTTTGCCACAGATAAAGCCGGAGCCATCACGTATTCGAATCAAGCCGCTCGCGCTCTTCTTGGTCTGGATGAAATACGTATCGCGGTGCGGATAACAGAAATCCTGCCTGCGCTCGGTAAATCTATAATGGAGTGTCTCCAGACGGGGAGTAGCCGCAGCGATTTGCGGCTATTGCATGGGGATCTCCATCTGTGCGCCGACATATCGCTTGTCGGCCGAGCCAGGGCGCCGCGCGGCGCAGTATGCTGCTTCAGGGCTTCGGTAGCCGGTTTGGGGGGCGATCTGGAATCCTGTCAGACCCTGAACAGGGAGCTTAAAGCCGTTTTCGAGTCGTCTTCCGACGGCATTTGGGTTTGTGACGGCAGCGGGAAAGTCATCAGCATAAACAGCGCTTCCGAAAGACTTAATGGTGTAGATGCCGGAGACATCGTCGGTAGGCATATCTCAGATATCATGCATGAGGGCCTCTTTGACCGGTCCGTGACCCTCGAGGTCCTGGAAACCCTCAGGCAGGTCAGTATCATCCAGAATATCCGCCAAACATCGAGGTCGCTCCTGGTTACCGGCACGCCCGTATTCGACGAGGCAGGTAACCTTTCCATGGTGGTTGTCAACGAACGGGATATTACGCAGCTCAATCAGATCCGGGATCAACTGGAGCAGACTCGCATGGTCAGCGAAAAATACAGAGAGGAGCTCGCCGAACTATCTGTTCTTGAGCTCGAAAAGCAGGAAATAATCGCTGAAAACGCAAACATGCGAAAAGTAATTACGGCCGCATTCAAGCTCGCCAATCTGGACGCATCCAATATTCTTGTGCTTGGGGAATCCGGAACCGGTAAGGGGCTTTTAGCCAAGTTCATTCACAAAAATGGCAAGCGCTCCAAGAAACCTTTCATCCAGATAAACTGCGCGGCTCTTCCCGAAAGCCTGCTCGAGGCAGAGCTTTTCGGGTATGAAAGAGGGGCTTTTACCGGCGCTCGCACAGGCGGCAAAGCAGGGCTTTTCGAACTTGCCCAGGAAGGAACGCTGTTTCTGGACGAAGTCGGCGACCTCCCTCTCAACCTGCAGGCCAAGTTGCTAAAATACCTCGATGACTTCCAGGTATTGCGTATTGGAAGCCTGAAGCCGATAAAGGTGGACTGCGCCGTTATTGCGGCAACCAATCAGGACCTGGAAAAACTGGTCGCCAGGGGACATTTCAGGCGTGATCTCTATTACAGACTAAACACTTTTACGATTCAGATTCCTCCTTTGCGCGAGCGCTCCGAAGATGTTTTTGAGATGGTCCGCTACTTCCTCAATAAATATAACTGCTCGTTGGGGAAGAAGAAAAAGATCTCACCCGCCGCCTTTGATTTTCTCCTTTCCTATTCCTTTCCGGGAAACGTCCGCGAACTGCAAAGCATGATAAAAAGAGCGGTCTTCCTGAGTGATAATGATGTGCTTGATGAGGCCCTGATTGAAATCGCCGGTGGCGGCCGCCAGGAGGTCTCGAATGGCGGGCCGGGCCGGACGGGTCTGCCCGGGGCTGTCATGGATACCGAAAGGACGACGTTGCAAAGGGCGATTTCGCTTTGCAGCACGACGAGGGAGTTGGCGCGCTACCTTGGGGTAAGTCAGCCTACGGTTGTTCGAAAGCTTAGAAAACACGGACTGGGTCGTATTGATTCACATACGAATCATAAAAGGAGCCATGAGACCTGAAATCAGACCAAGCATTAGCTCTACGGTTTAGATTCAGTACTGTATCAAGTCTAAAACCTTGCCCTGGGCCATTATTTATGAAAATTAAGATTCAGAAGTGAATCTAATCCTTCGCAGCAAACTCAACCTTCCTCCACTGGATCCATGCCCGATCTACTTCCATGACTATATGGGCCCGGTGGCATGTCAATTGCTCTACCTTTTGGTTTGACCGGGGTCTTCAATCTCACGACGGTATCCCGTAAAGGCTGCAGGAAGAGGTCTCCCTATTAGAGTTTTCAGGAGCTGAGGAAATAAATTTGTCTCAAATGCCTTCCTCGGTGCGGCTTCGTTTTTTGCGCGAAGGGCTATGAGTGGGCTCAATTTACCAGGAGCATAACATGAAAAGTTCTACAGATGATGGCCTTACTGACCTAAGGCGCAAATTTGTACCACAGGGTCCCGCCAGCTTGACTCCATTTTTCGCAAAAAGCGCCGTTGGAGCGCTCGTCTTCGATGTGGAAGGCCGGGAGCTTATCGACTTCTCCGGCGGTATAGGCGTGATGAACGTCGGACACAGCCACCCGAAGGTGGTCGCGGCCATAAAGGATCAGGCCGAAAAATTCACTCACACCTGCTTTATGATAGTCATGTACGAAGGATATGTGCGGCTTGCCGAAAAGCTCTGCAAAATAGTGCCGGGAGATTTCCCCAAAATGGCTATTTTCGCCAACTGCGGGGCGGAGGCGGTTGAAAATGCGGTCAAGGTTGCAAGGCATTTCACCAAAAGACACAGCGTCATCACCTTTGCCAACGCTTTTCATGGCAGGACTTACCTCGCGATGACGCTTACCAGCAAGGTGATGCCGTACAAGGCCGGGTTCGGACCGTTTATGTCCGACGTGTACAGAATGCCATACGCTTATTGTTATCGATGTCCCTTCGGCCTGAAGTACCCGGGCTGCGATACCTGTTGCGCCGACTACTTGAAGGAATTCTTCATCGGCAATGTGTCAGCCGAGAGCACGGCAGCCCTGATAATCGAACCTGTGCAGGGCGAAGGAGGCTTTAATACGCCGCCGCCCGAATATTTTCCCAAGCTTCTCAAGATTTGCCGCGATAACGGCATAGTGTTCATTGCGGACGAAATTCAGACCGGGATGGGGCGGACAGGTAAAATGTTTGCCGTGAACCACTGGAACGTAGAACCCGATCTGGTGACCGTCGCCAAAAGTCTTGGCGCCGGAATGCCTTTGAGCGCGCTGGTTGGACGCAGCGAAATCATGAATTCGCCTCAGGTCGGCGGCCTGGGCGGAACTTACGGCGGCAACCCCGTTTGCTGCGCAGCCGCTCTTGCCGTCCTCCAGATATTCGAAGAAGAAAACCTGCTTCAACGTGCCGAGAGACTGGGTACTAAAATCAGGCCTAGATTCGATGATTTTCATAAGCGTTTTGAACTGGTCGGTGATGTTCGAGGCCTTGGGCCGATGCTTGCGCTCGAACTTGTTAAAGACCGCGAGACAAAAGAGCCGGCCGCTGCGGAGGCAAAAGCCCTGGTCAAATTCTGCTACGAAAGAGGCCTTGTCATCCTTTCATGCGGGAATTTCAGCAATGTTATTCGGACACTCATGCCTCTGGTTATAACTGACGAGCAGCTCGAAAGAGGTCTCGCCATTATGGAGGAAGGCCTTGCCAGCCTTTCGAAGCAGTAAGATAAGAGAGCGCCCTGAATCGGCCACCTTGGAAATGATAAAAAAGGAGCTGGACCCTGCCTTCAGCTACGTGATTTTCGAAAAAGACGGGCTGATCGAGAAGAATGCCTGGATCGGGCTGTATGCCTCTTTGGGAGGACTGAACCTGCCCATCCTGGAGTTGCAGACCTTTCAGGATTCGGACAGGGGAAAGATGTTGCTGGTCGTCAAATTTGAAGCAGGACGGGCGGATACGATCATGGAGGAGATCATCGGCGTCAGGCTGCCCAGGGATATGGTCGCTTACGTCTACGGCAGTTCACAATAAGGATGAGGGCCTTCTGGATCGCACTTTTAAAGGATGGTCAGCTAATGGATCGAGCTGAGACTTCAAAGAGAAAGGGGGTGACAATAAGCAAAGATACACTGTCGCACTTACACATGTACTCGTTTCGCTCACGAAGGATGTATCTCTTTTGTCTCCTGCCGCGGCAGTCAGCAGGATGGTAAGGGGCGGGCAATATTGAGCCGCTCCCCGGCGCCTCGGCAGCCGCTGGTCGGCAGGGCAAAAACACTCCCGTGA
>JBEKXG010000477.1:0-4342 GCA_049512295.1 Syntrophobacteraceae bacterium | reverse complement strand
TCTTTGCCGGCTTTACGGAAATTGCCACTGCTTCGGTATAGGTAATTTCCACCTGATCTCCGACTTTCAACTTTTTGAGATTCTTGGGGTTCTCGACCTGGACCGTAACACTTCTGCCTGCGGGGCCGATCAGAGTCACCGAGGGCATCTTCTTATCGATCGCTTCAACCTTGGCTGATATGGTTATTTCATGCCCGGCTATACCGCCCGGTTTCTCCCCGGGCTTGGCGGTTGCCACTCCACCGGTTTCTCCGGCGATCACGCCGCTCTCACCGGGTTTCAGTACGCGCACGGCTATAGCTTCATAATACTTCGCGGTCACCTTGTCGCCGACTTTCACCTGAGGGAGATTTTTCACCTTCTCACCGACACTGATATCAAAGTCCGTTCCCTTGGTTCCCTTCAGTGTGACGACCCGATTCTCGAGGTCGATCGCTTCAACTGTGGCTTGGACCGTCACGATCCGTTGTTTCTTGACTGACCGTTTTTTGGTTATGGTTTTGGTCTGCACCTGCTGCGCAAAGACCGCCAGGCCGAAACACAAAACCAACAGCATGATACCCATTGCAAATACCGTTTTCTTCATGGCGCCGTCTCCTCCTCGTTGTTGTTGGACAGTTCGACCGGGTTCAGTGACCGGTGAGCGGCGCTCTCATTTCGATGCCGATCTTCCACCTCCCTTCAGTAGAGCCTCAACGGTTTGCTTTGGCCCTGATCGAGCTCATTCCAACTCCCGGACTCTTTCTTCCATCTCTTCATAAGTGGGCTTGTCAGACACTTCCTCACCCCAAATTCAAAAAGATTTCTCTTCTTCTGATTTCCCGTTGTGTCAGGGGACTGTCCCTGAACACCAGTTCCTGCATCCGGCAGCGCTCATCAGATGTACCCCGATATTCGTCATCTCTTTTATCCCTTGCTCATAGAGTCCCGAAACGGCGTCTGTAACGAGCACAATCCTGAAATCCCGCTCGCTTGCCTCATAAATTGTGGTGCGTGGACAATTCGGGAAATTGCACCCCGAAATCACAAGGGTATCGACGCCGAGACTTCGCAGGTGGGGCTCGAGCCTCGTCGCATAAAATGCACCCCAACGTGGTTTATAAATAATCCATTCCAGTTTCCCTACGTGTTGCAAACCGCCGGCCAGGAGGAAGGGCGAATTCAGTTCCACGTCCTCATTCAGCTTGAGACCACTTACCAGTTCGGCGCCCCGGGTTCCCGGAGACACAATCCGCTTTCCATGTTCGAAGAACTTCCGGCGGCAGAGTTCAACGTTTGAACCATCCGGTTTGTAGAGCCTTACCACGTGGATGATCGGGAGCCCGGTCTCTCTGAAGGCCAAAAGCAGATCACAGATATTAGGTACGAGTTCATGAGTACCCGGAATTTCAGCCGGTGCGTCAGGCAGTACAAAATCATTCTGAACATCTATCGTCAGCAGAGCCGAATGGCTTTTGTTTGGGGCGGTGTAGTCCACTATCGTCGGTCCTTCTGTGCCGCTGTGATCGAAGCGGGTTCCACAGAGAAGTTTTTTCACTTTTCTCGATTCTTCCGAGCCTCACCTGGCGGTCCCAAAAGCCTTAAGACATGCCTTGGAGCCAGTGTACACCTGTGTAGTGGAATTATAACCGGCGAGATCATACCAGAGCAAACATCATACCACGGATATATTTGCTCTGCCAAACGGCAAGCAGAGACGGCGAAATGCAGAGAGGGGCAGAGGGGGGGACGATAAAGACTGACGCGGAGAGGATTTGTCGCGGCGTCTCCGTGTCGCCGTGTCCCCGGGTCTCCGTGTCACCGCCTCTCCCCGTCCCCGCGTCCCCGGGTCTCCGTATCCTGCGGGTATTCCCGCATGATCCATGATTATCACGAAAAAACTTGTTCCTGCATTGTGCAGGGGTGCTATCAATTGCTGGGAAGGTGGTGTATCCTGAAAACGCCCAAAGTGCTCTGACGGACATTCCCATTTAAGTTTCCTGATTGGGATGATGTATGATTTATGGACTATGGGCGCTCCAAGAGCTTCTTCGGGCGGAATCCGATTCCGAAAGGCTCTTCGGCAAGTGTCGGTCAAGTCTACGCATTATTCGAGGTGGGACTCTTTATCACGAAAGGAGTGAATCATGCGCGATAGATCCGTAAGACACGCCCTGTTTCTGAGTCTTTTCCTGGTTCTCGCGCTTACGGCTCAGGCTGGATTTTGCGGCTATACGGCCGACTGCGACCAGGCCCCAAATTGGGGAACCGGTTCCTGGACAAAGAATGACTGTCTGAAATTTGAGAAAGCGAATGACGATGCGGCCGAGCCTGCGACTCACGGCAAAATTTGCAACACCCTGCTTGCGATTTTGCCACCCCGCCAATACGCAGGCCCCCCCGATTTGCCGACGTGGCCTCAAGACCAGACAAACAAGGCAAGACTGAATGGAGGCAAAATAAGTTGGGAAGGAGTCCCTGGAAAGTCGCGTATCCGGGTGGCGGCGTTTATGGACAAGCAGACTTACCTGGACTGGTATTATCCGTGTATATTCGGTGGAAAAGACAAGGGCGGAGTCGATCACCCGGTTGGCGGTGAGGCAACGTCCGTCTTGAAACGGGGTTTGTGGGTGACAGTGGCGCCCGAGATGCGAAATTTCTTTTGGGCTCAGCGTTCTGTATCCTGTCCTCCCAGCAAAGAAAGGCTCGTGAAGTTGATGGGGTTAAACCCGAGAAGGGCCTATGACGTGATCCTGGAGATGTGGGTATACCAGGAAGATCTCTTCCGGCCTGCGCCTGACCCTGAGACCTCGGATCATAAAGCCGAAGTGGCGGTTCAACTCGACGAGACCATCAACGTATGGGGTATGGACTGCAAAAAATGGGCTTTACCGAATCCCTATCTTTTCTTCTCAACCGACCAGACATACCAGGCGTGGTTTGCGTATAATGCCGCCACAACGTACTATAATCCCTCTGCCCCGCAGAATACCGCCCCCTGGACGCGGCTTGGATATACCTATGACTGGGGCAACTCGATGAATCACGTCGGCGCGAGCGAGTTTATGATAAGGCTCCGCTCGAGCGTGGATGGACAGGGGACCACGGGAGTGTACGCGACCTATATCAGGGCAATCAAAGTCTACGATAAGTCGTGGAACGAATATTTCCGGTGTGAATGGCGGCGTGACAGAATCAATGCGGACAATGTCCCGGATGCTGACGTCAATCGGGCTGCAAGCAAGTGATGAACGCGCCCGGTGGACAATTCGTGGCTGTGCGCGCCGTGAAACAGGCATGGGCGCCTTAAAACCTGTCTCTGGTCATACATTGCGAAAACCAGCGCCCAAAAATGCTTTCGGTGTCCGAATCACCTCGATGTGATGAGATTATAACTGCGTCACCGCCCGATTATCGATGCTATCGTTCCGCAGAGCTGTCCTCTTTGCCGTTCATTATATCCTCCGTCAAACACTTTACGGACCAGTCCGGCAAGTTCCTTCATAACAACGGGCTTCATGAGGAATCCCTGAATCCTAGCCTGGCTAACTGTAAGTCAACGATTTAATATTTGGATCGTGACAGAACAGATTCACCATGCACTACCTAAATTGATTGAGTTTTTGTTTTGCATGTGGCAAACTGAAAATGCCAAACCAGATTCCGTCGACGCCTGTTTTTCGTCTCAATTATCCAATTTATGTTGCTGTCATGTAATCACATACCTGCGGAAGAGAAGCATCATCTCCAACTCCCGTCTACGTCAACGACAAGCGGACAAAGGACTGTGAGGCGGCTTGGTTTGGCGGGGTAGAGCGTATTGTTGAAATCGTGGCGGAAGTTTGGCGGCCAGACTTGGAGGATGTCGGGCAGTGGCGGTTAACCATCAGCAAATGCAGGCTGGACCCGACGCTTGATGGCGATACGATGATGGCGAGCTTTCCGTGGTTGGCGGCACAGACGGTGGCGGGGACATCCGTGGAGGATTGGCAATGAGCGAGCGCAAATCATGGTTGGAAAGATTGATGTGCCTGTGCGGCTTTCATAAGCAGCGGCAGGTGGGGGAGGCGACTTATCAAGGCAAATGGTTGCGTTGCAAGAGGTGCGGGGAATGGAAGTTTGAGAAGGCTGTGGGATGATCTTCTCTCCGCACTTTACACGAGCACTCCGGCTCTTCGTCGATTCGAGTAATCTCTTGAAGAATTGAGGCTTGAGCCTACCCCATCGGCGGGAACGAGGTGTTTTCGGTCGTCCGGAATTTTGTCCAGTTTTCGGGATGTTGGCCAGCCATCAATTCTAAGAATAGGACAAGATATGGGATAAGTGAACATCTCCCTGCCCAAAATCAGCCTATAGTTTCAAG
>JBEKXG010000476.1:0-4355 GCA_049512295.1 Syntrophobacteraceae bacterium | reverse complement strand
GATCGATGCCGATGCCGTTATCGCGGACGGAAAAGACCCATTCATTTCCCTTTTGCTCAGCCGAGATATGAATACGGGGTGGCGCCTCAACGTGGAATTTAATGGCGTTGCCGATCAGGTTCTGAAACAACTGAACGAGTTGCAAATTGTCGGCCATCACGGTCGGTAGCGGATCGTGGGTCACCACCGCGCCGCTCTTTTCAATCGCCGCCTTTAGATTGGCGAGTGCCTGTTCAAGGACGGCCGCGCAATCGGCAGGCTCGAATCCCTTAACACGAGTACCCACCCTGGAATAAGCCAACAGGTCGTTGATCAGCCTCTGCATCCTATTTGCGCCATCCACAGCGTAAGCGATGAACTCGTCGGCGTCGGCGCCCAGTTTGCCCTGATAGCGCCGGGCCAGGAGCTGAGTATAGCTCGACACCATGCGCAGTGGTTCCTGCAGGTCATGTGAAGCGACGTAGGCGAACTGTTCCAGTTCCTTGTTGGAACGTTCCAGATCGGCCAAGGTCAGCTTCAACTTCTCCTCCACCCGCTTGAGCTCGGTGATGTCCATATACGTTCCGAGTATGCCGCTGATCTCCCCCTTAGAACTGCGCAGAGGCACCTTGCTCGTAAGAAGCGTGATTGTGTTCCCTTCGGGGGTCGTCTGGGGTTCTTCGATGAGAAACTTGGAGCAGCCGCTCTCGATGACCTGGCGGTCATCGCCGCGATACAATTCCGCCTGATCACGCCACCCCATCTGGTAATCATCTTTCCCGATGATGTCCTTCGGATCGGCAAATCCCGCATCGCGCGCTAATACCGCGTTACAGCCCAAGTAAACGAGATTCTTGTCCTTCCAGAATACCCTCACGGGTATCGCGTTGATAATCCCTTCGATGAGCTGCTGTGATGCACGTAGCGCCTCCTCCGCCCGCTTGCGCTCGGTGATATTGCGGACCACCGCCTGCAACACCCGTCTACCATCCAGTTCCATGGCATTGAGCAACACGTCGGCGGGGAAAGGCTCGCCGGTGTCGGCGCGCTGGTGCATCCACTCGAAGTGGTGGCTGCCCTTTTCCATGGCCGTGGCGATTTGTTGGTTGGCCAGCGTCATTGAATCCGTGCCGTCCGGCTGCATCGGCGGTGAAACATCGGCAGGGTGTTTCGAGCAGAACTCCTCCCGGGTCGCGCAGCCGAACATCGCCAGGGTCGCTTGGTTGCAGTCGAAAAAGCCCTTCTGGTCCGCCAGCATCACCGCGTCGCTGGTCGAATCGTAGAGCGTGCGGTATCTTGCCTCCGACTCGCGCAACGATTCCTCGGCCTTTCTCTGGTCGGTAATATCGCGGCCAACACCAATAAACTGGACCTCGCCTTTCTTATCGACATAGGGTGTGCCATTGACAACAAACCATCGCCAGCCGCCATCGGCACGCTTGACGCGAAAGGCAGGGCTCGTCTCGCTCTGCCGATTGTTCAAGACCCGCATAAGATATTCGACGCAGGGTGCGATATCATCCGGGTGTACGAACGGCGCGAATGAGTTTCCTATAACATCGCTGACTGGATAGCCAAAATGCCGTTCCCAGGCGGGGGATACGAACACAAATTTGCCCTCTTTATCGAGTGTGAAAATGACATCGAATGAGTTTTCGATATGAGTCCGGAAGGTCTCTTCACTCTCCCGCAACGCATTCTCCGCCCGCTTGCGCCCGGTAATGTCGAGAATCGCTCCGATCAGCCCGCAAACATGACCGTTGGGGTCCGTGAACGCGGCCTTGTGGAAAACCACATCGCGAACAACACCCCGGGCATCCTTCACTTGTGATTCGTACACCTGCGATCCTGAATGCTGAAGGAGTTCGAGGTCCTTCGCGTGGTAGACTTCGGCCAGTTGCCCGG
This sequence comes from Syntrophobacteraceae bacterium, assembly GCA_049512295.1. GTDB lineage: Bacteria > Desulfobacterota > Syntrophobacteria > Syntrophobacterales > Syntrophobacteraceae > SbD1. The sequence goes on along the minus strand of JBEKXG010000476.1, from coordinate 2,471 downwards.
GGGCGATCTCGAACACGCTCTTGCCGGCCAACTCCTGTTGCGTCTGGCCAAAGAACTCCTCGAAGGACTTGTTGAAGCCGATGTAGCGGCCCTCTGCATCCTTGTAGAAGACCGGCACGGGGGTGGTATTCAGAAGCGTGCTCACAAATACGCTGTTTTTCTTAGACGCTTCCTCCGCCCTCTTGCGCCCGGTGATTTCTGTTTCAAGTGCTTCATTGGTTCTTTTGAGTTCGGCTGTGCGCTCTTCCACCAGCTCCGTGAGATGCTCGCGGTGTTTTTTCAGTTCCGCCTCCACCCGCTTTTGCTCGGTGATATCGCGAAGGAATACAAACAACCGCTCCTCAGCTTGCGTGTAATTGACACTGACCTCAATATCGACAATTCTGCCATCCTTGCATCTGTGACGGGTTTCGAAACGGTCCCCGCCCATCTCCATTATCTTTCGGACGCGCGCCGCTGTCTCTCCCGGTTTTTCACATGCTTCGATATCCGGGATACGCATAGTCAGCAGTTCCCCACGACTGTAACCTATCAGATTGCAATAAGCATCGTTCACATCCAGGAAACGTCCCTGCGTATCCACAATCCAAAAACCATCCAGGGCGGTCCTGACAATAGTTCTGTACTGCTCCTCCATTCGCTTGCGCTCGGTGATGTCGGTACAGGTGCCAACCCACTCCCGAATACTGCCGTCTGCTTCGAGCACAGGGATGCCACGAGCGAAGAAGAGCCGATAGCTACCATCGTATTTGCGCACGCGGAATTCGTTTTCATAGGGACTTTTCGCTTCAATTGCTTTTATCCACGCCTGTGCCGCTCGCTCACGGTCATCCGAGTGAACTGCTTCAATCCATCCCCATCCTTGGATTGCTTCTTCGCTCTGGCCTGTAAGCTCCCTCCATGCAGGTAAATCTACAACAACCTCTCCGCCAGCGTTTGTAATCCACACCACTTGCGCAGTCGCCACAATGAATGCTCGGTAGCGCTCCTCGCTCTTCCGCAGTTCTTCTTCCGTCCGCTTGTGCTCGGTGATGTCTCGCACGATCCCCCACACCTCCACGGGCTGCCCCTGTTCATTCTTCATGAGCCAAACTCGGATACTGATGGGGAATGCCGTTCCGTCCTTCCTGATATACTCCTTCTCATATTCATCAGAATACCCTCTCGCCAATATCTGATTCTTGTACTCGTGTCTCGCCCGCTCGCGACGCTGCTGAAATGATTTTCATCTGGAGCGCCGCCAAAGGTCTGTGATCAGCACCATCACTGCCGAAATTACCCCACGCTCCGCCCTGCTTTTGCAACGCTTCGCCTTGCCCAGCCCCTTGTAAGACAGATTCCACTGCCGGCATGGCCACCATCTCTCTATCGCCTCGGCGCAGGCAGCAGCGCGATCCGTTCCAGCATCGCCCGGAAACGCTGTCGGTTTAGATGTCCTTGCGCCAGTCGTAACCAGTAATAACGTGCCTGCCTCACCAACCGTCGCTCACAGTGAAGCACCAGACTCTGGATAGCTTGTTCAACCCGGGTCCACAATTTGTTGACCGGCCTCACATAGCGCTCCCAGCCTTTTCGTCCCGGTTTCTTGACTTTCAAGCGTTGGATGGTCTCGCTCAGCGCTCCCATGTCGACTTGCGCATGGATAACGGGAATGTAGATGGGAGTCCTTTCACTAAATGCGGGATCGTTGGCTCCGACAGCGCTCTTGCTCGTTCGTTCGTCCATGACAGGTGTGGTGTCCGCTCTAGGGATCCAAATCCATAGAAGTCTGGTGGAGTTTACATGGTTAGCGACATGTCTTTATTTGACCCCGTCGCGTCCAGGGATAGCCCGGCCGGATGTGATTCACCTGGAGGAGCAACTGACTGTCAAACAAAAATTTATCCCAGAGTTGGCAGAGGAATTTGGTGCTTAGCTGCCCGTTGCGAAGATGAGGATCCACACTACCCCGAGCCTAGACGCCAAATTCATACGAAAGGGTTCCAACTCCTCCGTTTTCAACTTAATCAAAAAGGTTGTACAGAAGTTGCGCACGCCTTTTTCCCGCAGGACAAACACCTTCCGATTTGTGCTTGCAATCACCACTATGCATTTGCTGTTCCAAATGTGTGCAGAAATTCGAGAAAGCGCTCGAAATTTTGCCTACAGCGAAAGAGGCATTGAAGAGACGCGAGGAGCCTAAAATCGCTGAAGACCCCTGGAAGCGTAGATCCAGGTCGAACGCCGCACGCGCGTGCAGAGTCAAGTAGGTTAAAGCACTAAGGATTTATCTGCTGGATACCGGGGCCAAGTCCTGAGTAATAGCTAAACTGCCGCCTCGAAATGAATTTGAAAATAGTTGTAGAGGTGAGGGCGATTGCGGCCCTGGCGATTGTGACCTGCCCGTCTTCGAGCGGCTGGCGCAGAAGATCGAGCACGTTTCGCCGGAACTCCGGGAATTCATCCAGGAAGAGGACCCCGTTGTGGGCGAG
>JBEKXG010000475.1:0-5597 GCA_049512295.1 Syntrophobacteraceae bacterium | reverse complement strand
ACTTACTACACACAAGTACGTGAGGCTCGCGTACCTACCGGAAAAATAATTTATTTATAGCGTGAGAAAAAATTACCAAAGGCCCACAGTCTTTATCAACGCCCCATGTTACGATTTTGCCCACATGGCATATCACCTGAGGCGCAAAAGCCCGCCTTGAAGCAAGGCGAAAGCTCCGCACGTTAGAAGCTAACGTACTCCGCTTCGGCGTCCCTTAATGTGGCGTAGCAGCCCGTAGGGCGTAAGGCGTCCCGCCACGCATGTCTATCGATTGCGGTGGGCGTTCGCGGGACGCCTTCATGTCCCGCGCGCGGTGACATGAGTGACCGTGGTGGATGCCTCGGCGAACGCGGGAGCGCGTTTTGCGCAGCAAATCAATTGGCCCCCGGGGGGCTTCCAGTTTTCCTATAGAAAGACATGAGAAACTCACTGTCCTTCGGCGAGAGGTCAAATCGCGCGACGGCTTCATTTACGAGTTTCTGGACAGATTTGCCCGGGTTATCGCCGATCTCCGCCGAAATCCACTTTACGGCCCTGCGCAACGCTTCTCCTTCAGGCACTACCGTGGTCATACACCTAACCTCCAATAGAAAATTCACATCCCGGCTCCCCGTTGGATTCATTATATCAGATTATCGGTTCGGCCGCAGTTTTGATTCAGGTAATGGAAAAATGTATTCAGGTCCGAACGCCGTTCGTTGGGTATGCCGAATACCCAATTCCTCCCCACTAAAATGCCCCTTGCGCCCCGCATTTTCTGCCTCTATAAAATAAAGTGGAAACGCATTTCCGGGATCCGGGAGTAAATGTCGAATGACTTGATCTTAAACCAGGATTTGGAATGCCGAAGCTGATTCGAATCAGAATCGCCGAAATCATTTATCAGAGCCGCTATGACGTTCCAAGAACTGTCAAGACCGGCGCTGCTCGGGTAAAAGACTCGGTGGAAATCTCGAAAGAAGCTTTCGAAAAATTCAGAGCACACAGCCGGCAAGAACTCTACGACTCACAAGGCGGGCGGGACGAACAACTGGAGAAAAGACTCAAGGACCCCGAACTAAAAAGAAATCTCGATGTCCTGGACCTGGATCCGGGAGCAACACCCGGAGAAATCAGGAAAGCTTACCTGCAAGCAATCAGGAAATATCACCCGGATAAATCCCTGCACCTTCCACCAGAACTGGCGAGAGTCGCCGAAGAGAAAACGAAGCAAATAAATACCGCCTACAGCATACTGAGAAAAGTGTAGCCCGGCCTCGAAAAAACACCCGCCCCACTGGACTGTTAACTCGATCAGTCATTAGCTTGACAATCTCACGACCGATCGCTGCAACTAAAGGCTGACGTAACTTTTCAAGTCAAATGGAAAAAGATATGGCCGCCCGGTTGAGGATATGTTCGATCGCTTTTTGCGCCTGCCTTATATCTGCCGCGTACTGTGCGGCGGTGACCCCTTTCGAAATCTTCGAAGCGAGCGCTCTCAACCAGGTGTTAAAGCGAAACAGGCTGGTGGTTGGAATGGAGGCCAAATTTTTCCCGTTCGAGTATGCGGACACTGCCGGGAGGTCCGTCGGTTTTGACGTTGACCTCGCAAAGCTGGCCGCACAGGAACTCGGCGTCCAGATCGAAATAAAGGACATGGAGTTCAGCGGCCTCATCCCCGCTCTGCAAGGCGGGAGGATAGACATGATTATTTCCGGGATGACCCGGACGCCGGCGCGCGCGAAAACGGTCTCGTTCACCCAGCCATACTTTGAAGCCGGCCTGTGTGCTCTTATCAGCAACAAACGGGCCCCGGAAGTTGCAGAAATCGGTCAGTTGGATGCTGAGGGCAGAATCCTGGCGGTAAAACTTGGCACGACGGGCGATCTTGCTACAGCAAGGCTTTTCCCGAAAGCCCGGGTGAACCGGTTCAAGGAGGAGAGCGCATGTGTACTGGAAGTCGTCGCGGGCCGGGCCGACGCCTTTATCTACGACCAGTTGTCGATCGGCAGGCACCACGCCCAAAACCCGGAAACGACTCACGCGATTCTCAAACCATTCACCTACGAACCCTATGCGATTGCCATAAGAAATGGCGATTTCGATTTTTTGAACTGGTTGAACATTTTTCTGGAGACCATAAAAGCAGATGGCAGGTATGAGGAAATCAGCAAAAAGTATTTCAACGATCTTCAGTAGCGGCCGGGAAAGGGTGAACGTCTTCGCCTGCGCGACAATACTGGCCGGTTTCGTCCTGGGTTTATACCTGCTCCTCAGCCGGATGGAATATCCCTGGAACTGGCGGGTCACCTGGGAATACCGCAGGCTCTACCTCGATGGCCTCTATTACACTCTCGCCATCTCCACCGGCGCCATCTGCCTCGGCTATATACTGGGCCTTGCCGGCGGAGTTGCAAGCATCTCGGGCAACGCGTTCGCAAAGGAGGCCGCGAGGCTCTATGTCGTATTCTTTCGCGGGACCCCGCTCCTCATCCAGATAATCATCTGTTATTTCTGCCTTGCGGCGGCCGTTGGCTACGACAATCCCGTCGTAATAGGGATTGTCGCCCTGGCTGCGTTCTCGGGGGCATACATAACCGAGATAGTTCGAGCCGGAATAGAATCCGTAGACCGGGGTCAGACAGAGGCGGCGCTCTCAACCGGCCTGACCGGATGGCAGACCTTGAGGTACGTAGTCTTTCCCCAAGCCTTCAGGCGGATCATTCCGCCCTTGACCGGCCAGTTTGTCTCGCTGATCAAAGACTCATCCCTTCTTTCGGTAATCTCGGTCCGGGAGCTGACCAAAGCATCCGAAGTGGTAAACGCTACGACTTACAAGACCTTTGAAGCCTACCTGCCGCTTGCCTTCATGTATCTGCTGCTGACCTACCCGCTCTCCCACCTGGCGCAGAGGCTCGAGAGAAAACTGAGGATGGATTAGGAGGCATCACACCGGACAATAGGATATTGGATGCTCGATCAAGATTCTGAACGCTCCTCGAGGTGTGGACTCGTTCAGGAATTTCAGGTCCCGCCAGGTATCCGGAATTGCTTTCACCTTGACTTTGAGGCAACGGTTGGATATTTTGATGGTCCACTGGGGGATCGTCCAGCGGCAGGACTGCAGACTCTGGATCTGCCTACCTAGGTTCGAATCCTAGTCCCCCAGCCATTTTTATTTTATGGTCCCATCGTCTAGCGGCCTAGGATATCGGCCTCTCACGCCGAAGACACGGGTTCGATCCCCGTTGGGACTACTTAGTTTACGGGCTCCCTTGTGGAGCCCGTGGTACTTTGCGTGGTATTTTCCCCGCAGATGTCAGAAATGAAAAATCCCGCCCTCCAAAACCATCAGCCCAGAATTGATAGTTTTGGGTGGCGGGATTCGAACCCGCACGGGGCAAGCCCCACCTGCTTCCAAGGCAGGCGCGTCTACCGTTTCGCCAACCCCCGATCAAACGCTCCATTAAAATAATCACTTTTTTCTTCATGTCAAGCTATCTTCCCTGCGCATCACTCATCAATGTACCAAAGCTCCCCCGCCTTGGCTGGTATGCTCGTTTCCTTCTTCGGTACTAGCTTTATCGCTCCCCAGCAATTCCATGACCGCTTCCAGATCCCTGTGCGCATTGTAGAGATACCGTTCCGTGGTTGCCTCGCTCGAATGCCCAAGAATTTTCTGGATAGTCTTCGTAGCGACCTTCTCTTTATCTGACAGGTATGTGGCTACGTAGCGCCGCAGGGAGTGGAATCCGAAGGACCTGACTGTGTATTCTTTGGTGCTTGCGCGCTTGGCAAGGCCCTTCAGAAATTTGTGGCGGAAGGTGTATTTTTGACTGGCAAAGCGGCCTTTCTCAACCACCCACACATAGGGCAGGTAAGAAAGTACATTTATTACGATAAGGATTAAGATTTTTCGCAATGTCGATGCATTATTTAGGCTACTCAACATATCGCCGTCGCCTGTTATTCAATCCAATCGGTCCGCTCTGAGAAGAACAGATGGCACCTATACAAGGGATTTACCTCCTTAGCGGAGAGTCGGCCATGGCTAAAAAGAGGAACGAGAGAATTAATTATAACACTCGGCAACAGCATGCAAAAAATAAACGTAACATAGCAAAAAAACTGAGCATCCTTACTCCACTCATCTTTTCCTTCTTAGCAGTGCTTTTATCCTTAGTACTCGGACCCGAAATTAGATTATCGGAATTTACATCCGCCAAAGAAAATGCCGGATTAGCGTCTAAAAATGGTCGGAGAATACCCATTAGGTTCCATATGTCAAGCACAAACTGAAAATTTCCCGTAAATATTCGTAGTTATGTTGAGATTGCGCAAACAATGCATAGGTTCTACATTTTGCTAATCATAACTTAGCAGAATTACAGCCAATTGCGCTTCATGGTTGCTTTGTCTCTGAAAGTCCTGTCACACACTCTGTCCAATGGAGAACATGCAATATTATACAGACTTGCCGCTGAGTTCATTAACTTTTCTCCGGTACCTGGTTACATTGGTTCTGTTGAGTTCATTCCAATCAAATTAAGCACAGGCACAACTGTAAAACAAATATCAATTGACAAGACAAGGCTATGGTTTTTAGTACCAGGAAAACGTGACCTTATATTCCAGGTCATTATATCTAGTAAGGAAGAGGTCGGTATTTCGGAATTCATTGGAACTCTCTACGATAATAAAGGTACTAAGCTTACGACTAAAATCCAATGTCAGATAGACTATTTGGCTAAATCTATAAATGTCAATTTGGTAACCGATGACAAATATCTTTTTAAACAGTGAATCTGTTTCTCTGGTTTCGTCCAGCTCTGACCCTTGTGCTCCTTTGGTTCAGAAAAGATGCCGGTTCAAAATTGTCCCTGCGCCGTAAGTGTCTGCGGGCAAAGTCGAACATTCAAATCCTCCCCCGAGTATCGTGCAGTTCCACTTGAGTTCCCGAGTCTTGAGACCAGCCTACGCCTATGACATCGCGAGTTCAACTCCCGCGTCTGCTTTTCCTTGCCCCAGTTTGTTGTTCGGTGAAAAAACGTGGTACTTTTCGTGGTACTTTCATCCCGAAAATGCCGGAAAATACCACCAAAAGAACCACAATATGGAGTTGCTCACATAGATTTCAAGCAGTTTCGCAAGTTTAGCCGACTGTATCAATCGCCTCTCACGCCGAAGACACGGGTTCGAACCCCGTTGGGACTACTCACTTTGCGGGCTGCCCCTTGGCGGCCCGTGGTACTTTTATCCTTCTTTCATCTCGCCAGTTCGCTTAGTCTTCTTTTCAGCATGAACCTGTGATAATCGTTTGATGGGATCTGTCAGCTCCCTCTCATCCTTGAGCGCCCAGGCGAGCTTCTCAGCAAACTCCACAAGCACGACACGAACTTCTCCACTCCAAGTCCTCCAGGGTTTCGCTTGTACTTTGGCGCGGTATGCAATGAAACCCGTAAACGGCCTCTTTCCGCGACACACAGGAAAGCTTTTGTCACCGGCGATCTGGAACTGCCCTAAAAACGTCAGCCTGAAAGTGCCGACTTATTCCCTCCATTTTCTTCCCAAAAATTCCTCATAAGGTCTTCTTCTCTTTGCTTTTTCTTCCTTGA
>JBEKXG010000474.1:0-4357 GCA_049512295.1 Syntrophobacteraceae bacterium | reverse complement strand
ACCTTGGTGCTCGATGGCTTATTTCCGCTGCCTCTAAATCGCGCGAAGGCTTCTCTAACACCGGCAAACGTCTCGCAATCTTTGTCTTTCGCTCTTCCTATCTTTGCAACTCATCATTCATCATTCATCACTGGGTCTCAGTCATCCCAACGCTCTTCTTTCCCCTGCAACTCATCGTTCATCTTTCATCATTCATCACTCTTCACCGGGTCTCAATCACCCGAAGGCTCTTCTTATCTCTGCAACTGCACCCTATTTTAACCAGTGTTTCTACTCGCGGGATCACGAGATACCCTCGTGCTGGCTTGTGTCTTGGCCACCAGGAGCTGACGAGGCTATAGGACCTTAAAGGGTCAAAAAGGGTCGTGGTCGAAAATCACTACGTCACCCGTTACGGGGGAGCGGTAAACGAGCTTCTTAGCCTTGCCGTGGACCGCATGGGCCACCGCCAGGTAAAGCCAGACGGGGGCTCTGCCCGTCAGAACTACCTCGTCTCCTTCGCCGGCCAGCTCAATGGATTTATCTAGATATCCCTGCAAAGCCGAGAGCTTTGCCGTTCCATCGAATAAAGTGCTGAGATCGATTACTTTCGTGGCACCCATTCTAAGATTTACTCTTAGCCTCTCGAAGCCTGGCGTAGAGCTCCAAGAGATACTCACCCATCTTGTCCATCACGATCTCGGGGGTAATCGCAAGAGGGATGACACCATAATTTTTCTGCTCCACGTATTGAATGTCAGTCGCGGAGTCGAGAGCGCCGAATGTTAAGCCGATGCTGATAGATTTGGTCCCGCCCGTTACATCCACGATGATGTCAGATCTCTTGAGATTCAAAGTGTTCAGATTTTCGGCGGAATAAATTTCGGAGAGCTTTGCCTTGGTCATTTCGATCATTTCGAATTCACTCTGCTCCGGATTCGAATCAAGGTGGCACATCTTGCTGTCCTTACAAACCTTCACGCCAGGCATGTATTTCTTCACAAACTCTTCGATGCACCCACGGAAGGGCTCGCTGTCACCAGTGGTGAGAGGCCAGACATGCTTCAAGAAACCCTTGTGATAATAGATCCCTTTGAACAATTGACCAATGCTCCATTCGGAGTAAAGCTTGTCCGGCTCGGTCGAATCCTTGATGGCAGTGACGATATCCTGATGAGGTTTTCGCGGCGTGCTCAAAGCCAGGACGACTCCCTTGTGGGGAGCAACGCTGTCAGGCTTGCCTCGTCCGATAGGTGTGGCACTCATCAAGGAAAGAATCTTCGGGCATACGTAGAAAATGATCACACATACAAAAGAGGCAAAGGGAAATAAATAGAGAAAAAGGCTCCGCCAATCCGGAATAAGAGGTCCTTCCATGAACAGAGTCGGTAAAAGCTTCCAGAGCTCAAACAGGCCGTTTGTCGCAACCCCGAACCAGGTTAGAGATCCGATTGCTATGAGCAGATTCTTGCGAGTGATGGTCTGATCACTCAAAAAAAGCCTGAGGACATTCATATAGACCGTCTCCCGATAAGTAACTTAACCATCATGGCGGATGCACCCATGTTTCCCTGCCATAATCGCCCGAAGGCTTTGCTTGCCACTGGAACACATGTCCAACACCCAGATTCATCTCTGGCTTGAACAGGCACTGTAGCCTCAGATAGCCTTCAGCTTCACCCCGGAATTCGCCGGGTTCTTGAACCAGCCGTAGTCCGGATATTCAAAAACTCTGGAGTCAGTCTCGTCCCAAAGCATCATCTTGCGCAATTGGAGCATTGTTGGTGACGTGTCCTGGGTGTAGGAACGAGTACGGCGCTGAATTTCTTGCCTGAGTTCTGTCCCTTCGAGAACTGAGTCGACTGGCCCCCGAAGGGAACTGAACCTGGTCCGAGGCGAGGACAGGTATTGGATCCCTCGAATAGTTATCCGGCAACTTCCCATTCCGAGGGGTTTCGCAAAGCCGATCTTGTGCCGCATCGGTCCATGAAGGTGCAATTCTCCTTGACCCTGTTTTATGGTCGTTTGAACATTCTCTTCAAGCGCCAGAATATAGACGAGAAGCTCCAATTCACCTTCATCAAGACTTGTAAATTGCATTTCGAAATCAAACTGATGTCCGGGCAACAGCGCCTCGATCTGTTGGATATTGGCCTGCATCATCTTGCGTATGTTATCCGGAATGCCAGGTACCGAATCTGTTCTTCGCACCTGGTGGAAGTACATTTTTCGACACAGCCCGTCGAACCGGCCCGTTCCAGGGGTTTCATAGAACTGCGTATGGCGGGCGCCATGGTTCATGAGGACCACTTCAAACTTTGACTTTTTGATACTATTGCCGGACATTAACGCATCGCCCAAATTGACCTTACCCTTTAAGACACGGGCACCGGACCCTCGGCCCATCATGCCGAACATGCGGCACGTGATACACAACTGCCTGTTATCATCGCATGCCTTGTAGGTATCGTCGAGGACCTTGGGATAGCGGTCCCCCCGGCCTTTGGCATTCGTCGAAAAGCAGCCGCCACCCACGATTTCCGCCAGCGAGCGGAGCGCACCCTTAAGGGAACTTCCGGGAATGACGCATCTGCCGTCACTCATGAAAAACTGGCTCGGCGATAAGCGATTCTTGCCTACGAACAAGGGGGTGAGGTTTTCCAAGCGGCACTGGATCCTTCCGCTTTGGCCCTTGAACCTCTCATCCGTTATAGGAGAGCTTCTTGATACGCCTTGCCTTACCGGCACCATCCGGTATGGATTCCAGAACGGCTCACCTTGTGGCATCAGCTTCTCCTTTAACTTCCTTGAGGCCGAGATATCGGCTGAACTGAGGTATTTTCGCCTTGTTCAGCCATGTTTCCACAGTCAGGACTGCCCGGCCTCTAGGTATGGTCTTCGTGCCGATCGGATATGCAAATCGGTGCGGCACTTGTTGTTCGATCCATTCGTCCTGAAGATCGGTGCGCTCTCCCCACAACATCAGCTCACTATCGGTCGGGCGCAAGGGCTTCAACTCATCGGAATAGTCCGAAAGCTCTCCCGGGGCTGGGGGCGATCCGAGGTAGACCACACGCAGCTTGTCATCTACCCGTCGCCATTTTAGCTCGCCTTTCGGAGAGAAAATTCTGCCCTGGTCAGAAGAACAAAGAAAAGATCGGCATTCTTTGGGCCGGAAGAATTCGAATCTTGCTTCAGCGGGAGAGAATCCCATCAGGATACTGTCCGCCGGCCAGGAGGTGCTTTCAACGATTTCCAGGAAACCCTCCACGTCGAGATCCCGTGCATGCAGGCAGGCCATCACTTCCTCCCCTTGATGTTCCGAAGATAGCTTTGCAGGATTTGAGGCCAGTCGACGCCTTGGATATAGGAAACCAAATCATCCACGGCAGGCTGAGCGACATCCTTCCAGTTTTTCGTAACATTGTATTCGTGCCTCAATCCCTTTGTTACAGGCTCCGGCAGCGAGGGCGAAACGGCATTCGTCTCAGGGAAGAAACCGTAGGCGCTGCAAGTTTCTTGAGAGCAATTCGAGCCGAGACCCACCAGTGTAGCGACCCTGCGGCCGTAGTATGTGATCCGGAATAGGCTGATGACGGCTTTTATCCTGCCCAGGCCGCGGCTCTTGCCGTAACCTATGCGAACCAGCCCATCCTCCATGTCTCTGAGCACCAGGGAAACGAGCCCAAGTTGCCATCGTTCGAAGTTTCTTATTTCAAGGGTCGTAGTGAGTTCCCCTCTTGCCAGCACTTCAAGATCGTACTTTGCACCGGGGGCGGCCCCGCCTGTCAAGCGATCTATAGCCACGCCGTCCCGAATCTCTTCCACCATGGTCACGCCGTCGACGGGATAGGCATCGGAAGCGGCGAATCGGCCGACAAACCCATGTGAGCCAAACAGCCGACAGGTCGGGCAGGAGCAACGGTAGACTTCCTGGCTCGGAACATTCACTTTTCTTAAGCTGTCAAACTGAAGACCGCAGGAAGCCTGACCCCGCTCGCCTGTCGACGGCTCTCTGCCGGGATCCAGGTAGGGCAGACAGACCGGGACCGATTGGCTGTCGTCACGCAGGCTGCGGCAGATCTTCTCCGAGTACGACCGGAAGACGCCTTTGATGGAGCTCCCCGGTATATAAAACTTTGCTTTTTCCCCGAATCGGTACGTTCGGACGAACGACATGTTGGTTCCTCCGACCGTCGCCTGACCCGATTTGATCAATATGGGATCTATTGGGATGATCTTTAATTCGATCTGAGCGTGATTCACGATTTTCTTAAGCATGGGGCGCTCCTTGTGTTGGCGGCCCAGTGAGCCGGTCTTCGAGACATTTGGAGAGGAGGGCTTCACCCCTCTCGCGGCTCATAGTGCGCTTCAGCAG
>JBEKXG010000473.1:0-4378 GCA_049512295.1 Syntrophobacteraceae bacterium | reverse complement strand
AATGATGCGGATGAATCTTCGCCATTTGTTCCAGGTATTTCCAAAGGGTGTTCTTCATGGATTGGCTATCAAGGCGAATCCGCTCGTGGAGGTGCTGCGTCAGGCGGTGGAATGCGGTGCAGGGCTTGAGGCGGCCTCATGGGAAGAGGTGCAGATAGCCCGGGCGGCAGGCTGCGAGCCATCGAGTATAGTCTTCAATTCAGCGGTCAAAACGAGCGAGGAATTAGAGGGTGCACTGGCGATGGGCGTACTTATCAATGCGAATAGTCTCGATGAACTGCATCGTATATCTGATATCATACAAGAGCGATTCCCGGTGAGCCGGATAGGACTCAGAATCAACCCCCGGGTCGGAGCTGGAACCATCAAGACCACAAGTGTGGCTACTGACCGGAGCTGGTTTGGAGTTCCGCTGGAACAGGCAGACAGAATAGTAGCTGCCTTCAGACATTATCCGTGGCTTGCGGGACTTCATGTCCATGTGGGTTCACAGAGTTGTTCCCTTGAACAGATGACCGGAGGCGTGGTACAAATACAGCGATTGAGGGAGCGTATAGAGAACGAGCTTGGCGCAGGGCGGCTTTGCTTTATGGACATCGGCGGCGGTCTGCCTGCCTGCTACCGGGAGGGGAATACTCCTCCGACACCCGGTGAGTATTTGCAGCTTCTTCATGAACGCGTGCCGGAGCTGTTCGGCGCCGGGGTGCGCCTGATCACTGAGTTTGGCCGATGGGTCCAGGCTGGCAGCGGCTGGGCGGTATCCCGGATCGAATGGGTGCAGCCGGTCCCTCATCCCACTGTGGGGGTCCATCTGGGGGCTGATTTTCTGCTCCGTCCGGCGTACCAGCCTGAAGCGTGGTCACACGAATTCCTTGTGCTGGACCCGACCGGAACGATCAAAAGCGGGCAGATGAGTTCATGGACCATTGCAGGCCCCCTCTGTTTCGGCGGGGACATCATCGCACGTAACGCACTGTTGCCATCACCTCAACCCGGCGATTTTTTGGTGATCCGGGACACTGGCGCATATGCCCTCGGCCTATGGTCCAGACATTGCAGCCGCGGGATTCCCCTGGTATTGGGCGTCGATAGCGGTGTGGTCTCCGTCCTGCGCGAAGCGGAGACAGGCGAGGATGTTGCGAGGTTTTGGTCGAGGGCCTCATGGAAGTGAACCGGATGGTCTATCCACGTACAGAGTCGTGTCGATGCGGGATTTGAGCGCTGAGATACAGGGAACTGTTCCGGATACATCCTTTCGCGTTGCTGTGATGGCGCCCGGACGACAGTCCCTGGACTATGATGCGTTATGGATGCAAACGAGTGAACTTTCCCGTTTTCTTGCCGGTCTTGGGCTCCGTCGGGGGGATGCTGTCGCTATGGCTATGCCGGATGGCCCGGAATATTTAACGACCTTCCTTGCGGTGTCGCAGGTTGCGGTCTGTGCGCCGCTCAATCCCGCCTTCCGTGCATCGGAATTCGAATTTTTTCTCTCCGATATTCGCGCCAGGGCGCTGATCGTCCGTGCCGGCATGGATTCGGCTGCGATTTTGGTTGCGCGAGAGATGGGGGTCCCGGTAATCGAGGCGCTGGCGGACGAACGTCGTCCGGCAGGCACACTCTCCTTCACAACGCCGGTCACGGCGCATAGGCAGGACGGACCGTGCTACGCACCGGACACGGCGCTTCTTCTTCACACCTCTGCCACTACGGGGCGGCCAAAGCTTGTGCCGCTGACGCACGAGCAGCTTGTTGCCATGGTCGCTGTAATCAGAAAGGCATTTCCACAGGCTGATGAGGGCCGGGTCCTGATTATTACGCCACAGTTCCATCTCCAGTGTATTCTGTCCATGCTTGTTCAACTTTTTTCCGGCGGGGCGTCCATCTGCACGCCCGGATTCCGGCCTGAGTGCTTCCTCGACTGGATGCGAATATTCTCACCTACACAGTACACGGCGGGCCCGACTCTTCACCAGGCGATTCTTTCCTTATGCCCGTCCGGAGAACCTCATCCATCATTCCGTTCACTAAGGTTCGTGACATCGGGCGGCGCACTTTTGACCGATGCGCTCCAGGGGGAGTTGGAACGTGTGCTGGGTGTGCCTGTCGTGGATGGCTACGGACTGACGGAAGCGGGGCGCGTCACAATGACACCGCTGGATCCTGCCCGGCGCAAACCGGGGTCAGCCGGGATATGTGTCGGCCCGGAAGTGGCGATCATTGGCGAGAACGGCGGTCTGCTCGGTATTGGCGTCGAAGGCGAAATCGTATTGCGGGGACCCATGGTAATGTCGGGTTATGCCCATGATTGCGAGGCGAACCGGCGGGCATTTCAAAACGGCTGGCTCCGCACGGGCGACCTCGGCTATATGGACGATGACGGCTTCCTTTTCGTCACAGGCCGCCTCAAGGAGATGATCAACCGTGGCGCTGAAAAGATTCTTCCTTATGAGATCGAAGCTGTTTTGGCCCGGCATCCTGCAGTGCAGGAGGTTGCCGTATTCGGTTATCCACACTCCCGTCTCGGTGAGGATGTGGGCGCTGCTGTTGTACTGCGCCAACACATGACCGCAAGCTCTACTGAACTGAGGGGACTGGCCGCAGAATATCTTGCAGACTTCAAGGTGCCTCGCCGCATCGCCTTTGTTGCCGGGATTCCGAAAGGACTGACTGGAAAGTACCAGCGTGGAAAGCTGGCTGAATCCCTGGGTCTATCCGGTGCAATTTCGGGAGACGACAATTTTCCGGACCAGGAGCCGCATGATTCGCTCGAGACCCTGCTGGCCGACATTTGGGCCAATGTTCTCGGCGTTGAGAAGGTTGGACGAGGAGACGATTTTTTCGCTCTTGGTGGGGACTCGCTGCTGGCCGCAACCATGCTTGCCGCAGTAGAGTGCGCGTGCGGATGCAGCTTAGACCCCAGGGTGCTTGTGTTGTGCGCGAGCTTTGCCGATTTCACTGCAACAGTTCGGGAGAAGCAGGGGAAAGCCGGTGTCCATATCGACGACGGCCATGCCGCGCTGGGACTTGTCGCACTCCAAACTGCCGGTGATGGCCTGCCCCTGTTTTTGTTCCCTCCCTTTGGTAGTGGCGCTATCTTTTATAGACGTTTAGTGGACCATCTTGGCGACAGCCGACCGGTCTATGCGTTCGAATTCGCCTGGCGTGACGGCAGCGGGGGACTCCATATGACCCTGGAGGCCATGATCGACCGATGCATAACCGAGTGCCGCAGGTTGCAGCCTTTTGGCCCTTACTTGCTTGGAGGTTTTTCCCTCGGGGGAATGCTTGTGTATGAAATGGCGCGCGAATTGAAAGAGCGGGGAGAAAGTATCGCAGGTGTCATCCTGATTGATCCGGATTGTGTTGGTCGTTATCCCCGCGCATGGATATCCCGAATCTTGATTCAGGCCGAAAGTCTGGTTATCGACAATTACCGGCGTGCCCGTAATATCATACGCGTTCCAATATGGCGTTGGCCGGGTTATGTGCGTGGCAGGCTCGTATTGCTGAGCGTGCTTCAACAACTGCAACGATTTTTGCGTGCGGTTTTCGCACATTACCAACCGGTCCCGGTATCGGCGCCGGCACTGCTTCTTTGTTGCCTTGGTGATGGTCGAGTACGCCGTAAGCATTTGAAACTGGCATGGTCAAGCATCATCATCGGGGGTCTGACAATCCGCGACATCCCGGGTGAGCACGGCAGGTCCTTATTTAAGGACCCCTGCGTAAAGTATGTTGCAGATGAAATGCTGCGTTACATGCCCTGATGCCTGCAAGTGCGTTTTTATGTAACGCCTTTTTTCCCGGTCATACGCAAGTGATCTTCGAATACCTTTTTTATATGAAAGCGGTATATCGAAAACGTTATGGCCATGGGGAAGAGTTGTGGACGCCTGAAAAGCGACCAGAAGAATATCCTCCAGAAATACAAACGCTCTTTCCCGATTATCCCAAGCATGAAAAGAGACTTGAATGCTGTTTTCATGGAGCGGCTCCGGATTTGGATTACCTTTTTTTGGACCGGCCTGTACTCGCGCATGAACTGCTTGACCCTGGCGTAGTAATGTTTTGGGGAATAAATGGTATCGATGATTTTTTTATGGCCGCTCACGATTTTATCGTAGTCCATCCTCGGAATGAAATTCATGGGAAGCCCCATGTTGTCTCCCCTTGACCTCTCCAACAATCTGTTTTCACTTACCAGCCGGTCATAGAGCTTTGTCCCCCGGGGCGCGTTAAGGAGTCCTACCTTCACTATCACAATCCCGCTCTCCTGAATGAATCTTATTATTGTCTCGAATATCGATACAGGGTCGTTGTCAAAACCGACTATGATCCCTGCCTGGACTTCGAGCCCGAAGCTTTGAAGCTTCCTGAC
>JBEKXG010000472.1:0-4393 GCA_049512295.1 Syntrophobacteraceae bacterium | reverse complement strand
ATCGGCGGCTGGATCGCTATTCGTGACTTTGAACAACCAGCCCTTCCCATAGGGATCTCCAAAAGCCAGGGCGGGAGAATCGACCACCTCCCTGTTGATCGCCACAACCTCGCCTTCGACCGGGGCCAGCATCTGAATCGCCCGGCTGTCGGCCATCATCAGCCAGCCAGGAGATCCCTGCTTCACTTTGGAGCCTTCTTGCGGCAGTGAAATCGAATCGGCCGAACCGAGCAGTTTTGCGGCAAAGTCATCCATACCGACTGTAATGATGCCGTTTTTTTCCACCCTCGCCCAGGCATGGCCGGGATGAAACTGGACGTTGTTGGGAACCAGAAAGCCGGCGATGCGCTCGAGCACAACCGCCTTCGGAATCATGAAACGCCACGCGAGCCACAGTACGGGAATGCCCGCGAAAATGCCGATCACAGGTAGAAGACTAACTCCCAGGACCATGAAGCCCATTCCTACCACAAGCAGGGCCGTCGCGATGATCATGCCGGCTATCCTGTCCGTAATACTGATTGTCTTTTCCATATCTTATCCTATTTTGTAAGAAAGAATTCTCTGACAAGATCGTCCCACCCTTCGGGGTCGACCACTCTGGCGAAGCCCCGGACGGGCTCACCGCCGTCTGCGTACAGCGGGGATAAAGCTGGAGCCGACCCCCGGCCGGCGATGCTTTGGCGAATGTTTTCCAGCCATTCCCCGACTATGCCGCTTGGAATCATGTTCTTTAAATTGGAAGTAAGGTTGTTGCTCTTGACTTTGAACAGCCAGCCTTGCCCGTAAGGATCTTCAAAGGCCGCGCCGGGGGAGTTGGCCACCGCGTAGTTGACCGCCACAACCTCGCCTTCCACCGGAGACAGCATGTGAATCACCCGTGAATCGGTCTTGAACCTCCAGCCCAAAGATCCCTGCTTCACTCGAGTTCCCAATTTGGGCAACGAAATCGAGTCCGCCGAACCGAGAAGTTTTGCGGCGAAATCGTCCATGCCTACCGTGACCGTGTCCACTCCCTCCAGCCTCGCCCAGGCATGACCGGGATGGAAACTGACGTTGCTGGGAACCATAAAGCCGGCAAAGCGCTCAGCAAGAGTCCTGACCGCATCCCGGACTGCTTCCGTTTCGACTCTGGGACGGTTCAGTATGCGCCAAAAGACGATGAAACCGAATAGACCGAGCAGCGCGATAATGTACTCAGCCTGACTTGCCTCTGCTATATGCGCTAAGATTTTCATGTCGTCCCCGCTCCTCATAAGTTAAGTTTTTGATCAAAAAATGCCCGACCCGATGCCTTATATAAGCAAATCCAGTGCCATTGTGGGAAACGGAGCGTTAATAAACACAATATGCAGATATATCCGCTAGTTAAGGCACGCCATCCAAGCGAACGCCGATCTGTTGCCATGCTTTAAAAAGGCAGGTGTCGAAATTATCGACACAGCAGGGACAAAACCCGTAGAAAATTTCGAATCCCATGGGAAAACTGTAGAAATTTTCGACACGGGGACCACGGATCTCACCGGAGAGATCCATTGCGATTTTGTTAAGGAAAGGGTCCCATCATGCCGATTCCTGTTATGGATCGTCATATTCAGGGTATGAATGCGGAACAATAATATGGACAGGATAGATGCGGACAAGGTCATTCGAATGCTTGAGTCGGGCTACGCTTTACCGCCTCTGTCTGTCATTGCCCTCAAACTCCTGGAGGTGGCCTCAAACGAAGACGCTTCAAATGACCAGATTGTAACGATTATCGAGCAGGATCCTTCTCTGACCGTACGGCTCCTCAATCTTTCCAACAGCACATTCTTCGGAACGGGCAGCCCCGCCGCAACTCTGTCTCGGGCTGTAATGAAGCTCGGGCATTACCAAATCAAATTGATGGCTCTGTCTATTTCTCTTCGTGACGCATTCCCGATGGGAAAAGTTGACCAGTTGGACTATGAGCTGTTTTGGCGGGTCTCATTATATCGTGGGCTGATTGCAAAGTCTTTGGCGCAGCAATCGAAAGCAGCCAACCCGGAAGAAGCTTTTCTTTGCGGGCTGACTATGGAAATAGGGCTGCCCATCCTCTTTGATTTGTGCATAAGGGGTAAAACCGGCCAGTTCGTTCTGGACCTTGAGCCATTACGGGAACTGCTGGAAAAAGAGAAGGCCTGCTACGGCCTGAACCATCGTGAGGTGGGTGCGGCTGCACTAAAATTCTGGAAGTTTCCCGAACACATCGTAGCCTGCCAGGAAGTCCACCTCGAAAGCCTTGATGCAAACTCCTCACGGCTGTGGGCAGTCTGCCGGCTGGCGAGGCTTTTTTCTCAGGTTATTGTAAAAGGACATCAGGCATTTAAGTCATTTTATTCGGAAGCTGAAGCAGTTCTGGGCCTCAGCCAGGAAAACATTCATGAAGCTGTTTTCAAAACTCTCGCCGAAGTGGAAGAAATTGCTCAGGGGTTCAAACTGCAGATAGACCGCCAAAAGGACATCATTGGAATCCTGGAAAATGCCAACCAGGCTTTGGTCCGGATTTCTCGAACGATCTCGCAATACCCCATGGAAGGACATCAAAAGCACCTGCCGTCATTTGCCTCTATCGACAGGCAAGACAAGTGTGTAAACGATACCCTTCAAGCAGTCGCCCATGAGATACGCAATCCCCTTACCGCTGTCGGCGGTTTCGCCAGAAGACTGGCCGTCTCTTTGGACCCTGAATCTCAGTCCGGCAAATATGCCAGGGTGATCCTTGATGAGACTCTGAGACTGGAGAAAATTCTTTCGCAAATCCCTGAACAATCGTTGCATCCCGCTGCTGATCTGTCCTGACAAGGTTTCATTCCAGCCACATACGCTTTGCCCTGAACGAGAACACCACCTGTGATGTATTCCCGATACCCGTGAAAAAGACTGCGCTCGGGACATCCGCGAATTGGAATAATGGGGAACCATCTGCGTCAATCCACTCCTCTACGCTCCTTTATCCATGGTTCAAAATTCCCCGGTTCAGTGGCAAAAGCCACCGAGACGGGCAGTATTTTTGCGTTCGCGGGGATTCAGTACGGACTCGAGGTCGGTGGGCAAAGGTTTTTTTGTTAGCAATTTAGAATTCTGCCCTGAAGGGTACGGCGACCTCTTGACTCCATGTGGCTAATCTATTAACTTACTTACTGATCGTTCGCTCAGTAGGCAAGTCGTAAGGCCAGGTCGAAATCGAAGTCAGGAATCTCTAACCGAAGCCGCCGGAAACAGGTCCAGGGCAGTTACTGAAAGGAGCTAAACAATGTCACAGCAAAGTCGCGCACATGATTATTTGGAATGGGCCAAGCAAAAGCTCGATGAAATCGAAGCGACATTGGTGTCGCTTGACAACACTGCCAGCAGGTTGAAGAACGATGCCCGCGCGGAAGCAGATCGCGCCGTCGTCCGGATACGGACCACACGAGACGCTTTCAAAGCTGCCGTCGATGCCCTCCGTGCCGATGTCAGGGAAGTCGCAGGCAACACCTACGCGTCGTTTGAGGCGGAATGGGATGCGGCCATTCGCGGCCTTACTGTCGAAACCGAGAAAGCCAAAGCCAAACTTGGTAAAGCCTCTGCCGTCGGCGATGAGTCTTGGAAAGCCGTCAAGAGCGGTCTGGAAGAGGCCATTTCCGTTTATGACCGGACGTGGAAGAAAATCTCCGAGGCCATTGCAAAGGGCCGATAGCGCAGCGACGGGACGTGGCTGTCGATTGCGCGCCTTCCCATCGAAGCCACGCTTCCTCGCCTCCTGAATGCCTATCTTCCAAGTGCCGAAAGTTCATGACGGGAACGGAAACAGTTTATCCTCATGTTTAATGTGAAACATGTGCCGGTTCTTGCCATAGTTGTCACCACGCTGCTCGCGGCTTGCACCAGTCCTGTGGGTCCACAAGATTCCCTCATTAAAACCCCATCTTTGTGGTGCCAACTGACAGGCGCAACTCCAACAGTTGATTTGAACACGCCTCTAGCCTTCAGCTCCGAAGCGGAGGTCGATCATAAATGGTGGAAACATTTTGACGATCCAACGCTTGATGTTCTCATCACGGAAGCCTTAACCAACAACAAAACGTTGCAGATCGCCAAAGCGCGTGTGGAAGAAGCGCGCGCAGGACGTCGCGCCGCGCAATCGGCTTTACTACCACAAATTAGCGGCGACATGGGCGCTCAACGAGTCGAACTGGGATCTTTTACGAGCGATAAGGAAGCCAGCCTTTCCGAAGCAGGAATCCAAGGCTCATGGGAATTTGACCTTTTCGGACGCAATCAAGCCCGTACGGCTGCGGCAACAGCCATCCTCGAATCTGAAGAGGCCACCCGGCAAGCTGTCAGGGTTGGATTGCTGGCCGAGCTCGCCCGCAATTATTTTGAAATG
>JBEKXG010000471.1:0-4400 GCA_049512295.1 Syntrophobacteraceae bacterium | reverse complement strand
CGGGTCCCAAGCCGTGGAAACGTACTTCGAGTAGTCTGTGAACTGAAACGTGTCCGTGCAAAGCAGAACTTCGCAGTTCCCGAAGACTCGTGTCATGACGCCGCGGGAGGCCTCGACGCTCTTGTCCTGGTGGAAGGCCGGCATCTTATCCTCGGCCACGTTCATGGTGTATACGAGGCCCGTCAAAGCCTTGCCTGGAAAGATGGATGCGTAGCCGGGGGTGTAGGTTAGGTACGGGAACAGGAGACGCTCCATGAATGAGCGCATCTCGCCGGTCTCCGTGTGAAAGTAGATGGGTGACCCCATGATCAGGATATCGGCCTCGGCGGCCCGGTCCAGGACCGGGGTGAGTTCGTCTCTGACCGCGCACCGGCCGTAGCTCTTCCCGCCAATCTTCTTGCAGGCAAAGCAGCTGATACAGCCCTTGTACGCCAAGCCGTAGAGGTGCACGAACTCGGTCTCCGCGCCTTTTTTCTTCGCCCCGGCCAGTGCCTTCCGCAGCAAAGTCGCCGTGTTCCAGCCCTTCCTGGGGCTGCCGTTGATAGCTATCGCCTTCATGAATCCTCCCTGTGTTAAATCTATCCAGCCCATGGTGACTCGATGCCGATCTACAGGCTTAACACCACAAAGTTGTTTGTGGATAATTCAAGCTGGCAAACCGATGCACCTTACATTACGCATCCGACGCTGATTCCGGAATAGAAGTTGGTGGGCAATTTCTTGGCGGCAGCATCACCATCGTACCAAAGCGGTCGAGTCTTCATTTCCCCCCTTCTTCGACCAGAACCAGCAGTTGCTGATCTCCGATCGAAAATGCTTCCTTAACGGTTCCGGTCACTCTTGCAGTGGTACCCTTTTGGGGTAACGGTTTGTCGGTTACGACGGCAATCTGGCCCGTCTTGTCCTGGACGACGAAATATTTGATTACGAACAAGCTGAATATTTCCGTTACCTCACCGGAAACGGTAACCTTTTTGCCGGCGTAATCACGGGGTTTTTGGAGTATGTCGCCTATGGGAGTCGTCCCGATCCCCTCGCATGCTGCGGTTAGGAAAATGAGCAGCGCCATGGCCCCCATAGAACTTTACTTGTATCTTTCAAAGAATGCACTCCTTCTCGGTTGGTGTGAAAAGTCCCATGTCCATCCAGAAATTGGCGATGAAACCGACACAGACCAGAATGATTCGTAAGCTTGAGCGTCTACAGATCCTGAAGAGCCTTTCGGAATAAGATTCCATGCGAAAAAGCTCTTGGACCGCGCAGAGTCCATAAATCATATGATATCCCAATCAAAACACGCAAGGGGAAATGCTTAATCAGACCACTTTGGGCACTTTCAGCGAAAGGCAGAACCGGCTTCTTATCTACTATCCACGTGATCTCGTAAAATATGATCAGCGCTTCGGAATGATTTCCGGACGGTTCCAGTCCCGTTGTACCGGATCAATCCTGTGGACTGCCGTCTCTATTGGGTCCTGAAGGCAGATGTAAAAAACGCATGTTTTATTAGCCGGTTCGGAGTTTACCCTCATTCATCTGTTTAATCAGCCGCTCGGCGGCATCGAAGTACCCTGCATTGATTCGGCGCAAGATAATGGTTATTTGAAAGTGATATTTTCAGACTTGACAAATACGCTCAGTGTTTTTGGTTCTGGGCAGTAGTCAGTCAATGCCCTGAGTCGAGAAGGCGGTACCTGATAGTAATGGAGTAGCGGAATGATCAGCGAGATCGTTGTTCTGGTGGCCGATGAATACTCGGTTTTTCATGACCGCATTGTTGGATTTTTAGAAAACGAGGGTTTCAAGATATCGGTGCTGTCGAACCCTCCTGGAGGAGGCTCAGATGCCCCCTTGGATCAGAGCCCCCAAAGGTGTCTGCGGAGCGACAGTTGCGCGGAGGCCGAGGACAAATTGAGACCCCTTGCCGCAAAAGGGAACCAACCACTTACCAGCGTTATTTTTACCAATGCCGGTGAAGCAATCGTCTCACTCGAAAGCACATCTAGAACACGAGCCTCTGAACACCTCAAGAAGCACGTTGAATCAATCATTCGAGTGTTGATGAGAACCCCTCGGCAGACGTTGACCCGATTTCAAGCCCTTCTGCCCGAGAAGGCCATTCGGAAGTACTGCCTTTGCGGTATGATCGGCAGAAGCCCTAAAATGCAGCATATCTTCAGTCTCATCGAGCGGGTTGCCCCAACCAACCTCACAGTGCTCATCACGGGCGAGACGGGTGTTGGGAAAGAACTGGTAGCCAGGGCCATCCATTCTCTTGCGCCACGAAAAAATGAGCCCTTTGTGGCGATCAATTGCGGGGCACTGTCTGAAACCCTGCTTGAATCCGAGCTTTTCGGCCACGAGAAAGGGGCCTTTACTGGAGCCATAAAAGCGAAGCCTGGAAAATTCGAATACGCCCATAAGGGAACGATTTTTCTAGATGAGGTCGGGGATATTTCACCGGCGATGCAAGTAAAGCTGCTGCGTGTCCTGGCGGAGAGGAAAGTGGAGAGGGTGGGTGGCAATGATCCCATCGACGTGGACGTCCGAATCGTTGCGGCAACCAACCAGGACTTGAAGGAAAAGATCAGCGGTCACACGTTCCGGCTTGATCTGTTCTACCGGCTCAACGTGCTCTCCATTTACGTGCCTCCACTGAGGGAGCGTGTCGAGGATATCTCGCTCCTGGCCTATTCCTTTCTGAATCGGCTAAATCAGATAAGGTGTCGCGACGAGAAGGAAATTGCGCCCTTAGCCATGCGGCAATTACTGGATTACAACTGGCCTGGCAATGTCCGTGAATTGGAAAATATGATCGAAAGGGCCTACATCACCACTGATGGACCCATCATCGAACGGTTCGACTTCCTCCAAGCGTGTGGTTCTCCTGTAGTTTTTGCTGAAGATCCCGTATGGATGAACATGCCCTTCAGTGTGGCCCGAGCGAAGGTGCTCGATCAATTTGAACGGACCTACCTGGCGGAAGCTCTGAGGCGGTGCGAAGGAAACATCACCAAGACTGCGCAGAGGACGGGGGTCAATCCCCGCACTTTATGGCGCAGAATGAATAAGTTCTCCTTCGACAAACGAAATTTTAGAAAGAGTGAAAATCGGACAATCGTGCCAGAATCGGATTCCAATGCCTGAATCTGAGTAAGTGTTGAATAACACAGATCTTTTCTATCTAAATCTCGACAATTATGATGGGAAGGACTCCTCTCGGGGGTTTCAAGCCCGCCCAGATAAGATCAAGTCACACCCGCCAGTGAACTACACTCCCATATCGCAATATTCACTCTAAAATCTCAACGGAATTCGTGGAAAAAGTGCCAAACGACTGCATCGTGCCGACGCTTGCCTGCGGCAAGTTACGCTTTTTCGACAAGGACCTGGGGACAATCGAAGGGATCCCACGCCTTCTGGACATCGGTCAGTGCAATGACGTATACTCGGCCATACAGATCGCGGTTGCGGTTGCTAACGCGTTCAACGTTGGAGTGAATGATCTGCCGCTCTCCATGATCCTTTCATGGTATGAGCAAAAGGCGGTGGCCATTCTTTTGTCCCCTTTCCACCTGGGGATCAAAAACATCGTTAAGCGCTTTAGTAGCTGAGCCGCAAACGCATCCCGTACACCTCGACAGGACCTCGGTCACTGTTATACCCCGGGTTTTGAATGAATTGAAAATCTGGGCTGATTGCCAGGAATGGGGTGAGCTGAATGCGGTAGTAAACCTCCAGCACCTGCTCATAGCCGTAATTCAGTCTTCCGTCACCCAGGAGAATGCCGAACCCTCCGGCAGCCAGGTAATCTTTATGCGGAGTTGACAATCCATTCACTCCATAGGCGATGCCCACGCGGTCATCAGGCCTTTTCCAATGCACCCCGCTTAGCTGTGCGCCGAGGCTCGCATGCTGGTCGGATTCCGTGTAGGCCCAGGTCTCGTCATGCCCGTCGTTCCAGCCGAGGCGGCCGAAAATTCCCGTTTCTCCGTCATCGACCAGGGGTTGTTCGACGTTCAGTCCAAAACCATACTTTGTACCGTCTGGCTTCGTGACGAGCAGAAGATCTGGCGTCGTGGAGGTCGCGCGCCCTAACGCCAGCGCAGCGTCATAGCTGCCCATCCGCGCCTCGTTGAAATAGGAGAGCAAACGGACAATCATTCCCGCTTGGTTAGGTTTGAGGGTGAGTTCCAGATTATATCCCAGCTCCCTTGTGTCGATCCAGTCGAAGTCGGCGCCATTTGCGGTATTGGGTTCCATAAAGACACCAAAGGCCAACCTCCACCGCGGCTGATACAGGGCCGCGACAACTCCGTAGCTGTAGCCGCGCGTATCCGAGGCATAGTCCCATGCGGTATTGAAGAGGAAATCGTAGTTCATAAATTGGGTTCGATTGT
>JBEKXG010000470.1:0-5679 GCA_049512295.1 Syntrophobacteraceae bacterium | reverse complement strand
TTGAAGCTGCTTCTCACGCCATATTTTCGAAAGAGCATCAGCTCGTTCCCCCAGGTCAGAACGACAGTGCGCCGCCGCGGAGTTGAAATCAAACAAGGTTCCATACGCATCGAAGACACAGCCTTTGATTCCCTCAAGTATTCTTTCCGCCATTTGCACCTCCTCTATTCCGCTTCAAGAGTCATCTGATGGTAAGTGTATATGCACGTGTTAACTCAAAAAAAGAGACTACGCCTTGCGACCGAGAGAGATAATCTCCGATAGATGTTTAAGCAGGCTGACCATACGACCGTCGCCGAGTCCATTCTCAACATGCGCCTGCGCCGCTTCCCACAAAGGTATTGCCGCCGTCAGCGCTTCCTCGCCCTGTTCGGTTATGGTCACCTGACGCTCCCTGCGGTCCCTTCCCGGTTCTATGCGAATCAGGCCCTTCTTCTGAAGGACATTCAGGTTTCGTGTGAGAGTAGTCCTCTCAGTTACGGTCAATTCCGCCATTTTCGTCAAGGATACAGGACCTTGCAATTTTGCGGCTATAAGCGTTGAACACTGAGTTGTTCTGAGACCGCTTGGCCTCAGGAAATCATCGTAGAGACGGCTCATGGCGCGGGATGCCCTGCGTAAATTGTAGCAAGCGCAACTGCGTCCTATCTCCTTACATTTTGCACGGTCCACCATTTTCGGGCTATCTTCCATGAGGTTCAAACCAAGCCAAAAATTCCTGCTGCTGCTAAATGCCCCTCCCGGCGCCACATTCGAGATATTCCGTACGGCCGAAAAATCGCATGAACCGGAGGGGCCGAGATTACAAAGCATGTATATACACCTAATCAACTTCAAGTCAACCACTTTCGTGGCAACTGCTCGAAGACGAGGAGAGCCGCGGGTAACAAAGCCTGTTTTCCCGAGTGAATTGCAGTTATTATTGCAGGCGGAGCAAACAGTTTACCAAACACTTTACCGCACCCGATGATCAGTCCCGAAAATCCCGGTTCCGGAGCGGGGGGGAAGAGCGATTTGGTACACGGCGTCGACGGGGATCGGACCGAACATCCAACAGAATTGGAAGAAAAAATGTCCTCCATCTTTTCGGCCCTTCCCGCACCGGGCGGCGGGCCTGAATGCCAATCCGCACCGCTCTCGCATCAGGATGAGCGCGCCTTAGCTCCGGCCGTGAATGCCATATCATCGGTTCGCGTGAGCTCTGGTCCGGCGGTTGGAATATTTGTCAAAGCGACATCAGCGTTGCTTCTCGCGGCCATGGTACTGCTGGCCGGCTGTGACGGAGGTCCGAAGGAGGTCAATCTCTTTGAAGGCACTGCCGCGCAGGACGCGGTAACCGAGCTTTCCAAAAAGATCCCACATCCTGCCAGGGCACTTAATGTAGACATCACTCCGCTTTCTCTGACAGTGCGCGTCCAGGACCCGGCGCAACCCCTGCACATTGACGAATACGGTCTCGAACATGTCTATTGGTTGAACGGCCTCTACCATCAGGTGAGACTATTCGGCCACACCCCCGTGCAGCCCACCCTCATCAACGACAACCTCGATGAAAACCTTTTTGACCTCAGCGATGTGAACATAGGAAACGCCGCAGAGACATCAAAGTCTGCCGTGAGCCGAACCGCGGTGGAAGGTGGTACGGTCGCAAAGATTCATATCCAGCGGCATCTCTTCCTTATACCATCGGCCCATTGCGGCGATGTCGAGTGGGAAATCAATGTAAGGAGCGACCGTGAATACGCCTATGCTTACGCCGATGCCAAAGGGCGTATAAACGGTCTCAATCTCGACGGCACCAACCGCGCGAAGAACCTCAACCTCTTTGCCGATGTGAAGGAGTTGCAACACATCATAGGCATGATACGCGAGGTCTTCGGCAGCACCCCCTGCATTCTGAACCTTCGGTTGAACAAGAACTTCCTGGCCTTTGATGCGCGCGATCCGCAAAAACCGAAAAGGCTGAAGAGCTTCACAGCCAACCTCAACGGTGTCTTGATGGGCTTCGATGCATTCGGTGGCGGACCCGGCGCGCAGCAGCTATCCGACGACCGGTTCTTCGCCGTGGATGATGTCGACTGGTCGAGCATCCCCGAAATGCTCAAGCAGGCCCGGCTCAAGCTGGAGATTCCCAAAGGCAGCTTGGGCAGCTTCGCTCTGGGCAAACCGACCTTGGTCGGCAGTGCGCAGGCACTTCGCTGGACAGTCGAAATTCGGGATGAAGAGGGCGAGAACGGTGAAGTGGAGTTCGATCCCGGGGGTGTCGTCCTGCAAGTAAGACTGCCCATGAGCCGGCGCGTCCGTGTGAGCATGTTCGAGCCTGATGGCGCCGGAAAAGCCATTCTCGGCATCAAGAAAACCTTCGGCCCCCATGTGAAGCTCATCGAGTTGGAATTCGATGAACACCGGGCTATGATCACAGCCCCTAACCCCAAACAGCCCGGCCACCTTCACGACTTCCTGTACGACGAGGACCACTTCGTCAACATCGGTTCGGACGTGACGCCCTTCTACCGCGGTGTCAAAGCTGAGTCATTCTTCGATCTCGACGAAATCGAAGCCGCTCTTTTGCCGAAGCTGTCGCAGATGGAGAAAACCACGCTTGAACGCCTGAAAATCCCCGGTGGCAAAATCGAACGGATTACCATTGCTAAACACCCGAAGATGCAGCCCGTCAACCCGAAGGTCACCGTCGAGATTCGGGTAGAGAACGATGAGAAAAACGGACGGGTGACTTTTGACCTCCAGGGCAATGTGGTGTCCATGATGACTCCTTAGCTGCCCGGACGCACCTGGAACAGGAGACGGGTAATCATGAAAAGACTTGACAGAAAGAGTGCAGTGGTAACGGTTTTAGCTCTGGCTACGATCTTCGGATCGCTGCGGTTGAAACGAAAGTCAGGCAGGAAAAACGTCAACAGATCGGGATTCGGATCGGGCGCCGTTTCACGCACGGTTGGCAGCCGGACGGTCACTAGCAACAATAATGAACGGCAAAGCAGGCGGCTCATCCCGGCCCTAAGAGGCTTATTTACGGACAACCCCTTAATTTTCTATCAGTTGCCCGCCGGTCGCAAAAAATTTCTGCTTATCGGTTTTGTGCGGATGTCCCGAAAACTCATGGACATTCCAGGGATCGAGTTCTTCAAGAGGCATTCCAGACTTCTGCAACCTTTCTTTTGCAGGCAGGAAAACCGCATGCTCCTCATCCAGCACGCGCAACAGCACAAGCGTGTAGCCCGGGTAGAACTCGGTTTTCACAATACGGCCGCCAATCTCGCCTGAAACATCCATATCGGCGCTCTTGGGGTCGTAAGTCAGATCCTTGGGGTGTTTGACTTTGTCCGGATCTCCCAGAGGCAGAGCCGAATCCATTTTCCACTTGCCGTTTTCTTTCTTGAAGGAAATCATCTCTTCCATACGGGTGCGCGGCCGGTCTATTTCGCGCATGGCCGGAAATTGCGCGAGCAAATAGAGGGTGGCGCTTTGGCCGCTTTTGCCCCGCGCAACATGCTGCACCTCGTATGATTCCGGTGTTTGAGCGCGTGCAATCAACATGAAGTAATCCCGATCCTGTTTCTTCACGATCTGACTGTTGATTTCCTTTTGCTGTTCAACCGTGCGCAATGAAAGCATTTTTTTTATTTCACCCGCTTTCGCTGCGAAATTATATTCATCAAAGGTGCGTGTGAGTTCAGCCGCATCCTGGGCTTTAGCTGCGCCTGCGACGGCCAGCCACGCCAACAACACGATCAAAAAGAGAACAATCCTGTTAAATATGGGGCGATCCTTTCTCTGACGTTCGTCCGGCAATGGCCGTGAGCAGCATATAAACGACCGGTCAAAGCAGACTTGAGGAGTCCTTTTGCATCCGCCGCAATCAGCTTCTATTTGCGGCTGCTCACCTTTCGATAAGTCCCGGCGGCAGTGACACGGAAGCCGAATCCGCAGATACCTGCCTGAGTGACTATGAGCTTGTCCTTTGTGAATTTCATTGTAATCACGCGGTCATCCTCAGCCTCTTCGGGCTTGAAGGTCGCGGTGTTCCCAAATATTCAGGCACGCGTTTGCCGGAAGACCCAAAGTTCTTGACATTTAGACATTTGTATCCCTTGAATTAATCCACACACCTGGTTCAGTTTTCCATCCATTAAACTGCTCAATATGGGCATAGTCTTAGAAGAATCACGAACTTTAATATGTAACTGATATTTAGTTTTGGACTGCCAATACATTAATAATCCTAATGATGACACCATAAAAAGCAGCATAACGACAGCGAATAAGCCGTCGCTTATGCCTCCTATTATGAATATTGGTGCAAAACCAATACGCATATAATGCCACACAGGTGTCGTATGTACATATACTTCGGTAATATCATTTATATTATGTGCAGTGTCAGCAATGGTCAGGATATCTTTGGTTATAGATACTGTCTTGAAAGCAATTCTCTTTTCAAATATAATATTGTCCGCAGCAGTCACCTATTTCTCCTGTTTAAATGTTGTTGAGCAGTTAATGAATTAAGCTGTGCACTATGCATCCAGACCGCATTTCGAGTGTCGGATTTTTGCCCGAATAACTTCCTACGCAACGCCATAGACCACAAAATCATACAATTTCCCAATCGAACAGGCAAGTGATATGTCGATGAGACCGGTTTTTGCAGTTTCAGGGCACACTCCTTCCCCGCAGTTGATGCGCTCATCCCACCGTCCCAGTGTATCCGGTGGCGCTCAGGCGAAAATGATGCTATAGCAACGGGCTGTCGGAAAAGCCGACGCAACATGGACATATCACTTTCTGGCATGGTAGACCACTCTGGTCCCAACCTTTACAAGCCGCCTACAGAATAGCGGACGGTCCCGTTACCTGTGCCCTTTGCGCCGGATACGACCTTTATCCACACCGCATTGCTCACGGCTGTCCGGGAGCATCCGGACTGCGAAGTTACGCTCTCACTGGCACTTCCCCCAGAATAAGTTACAGTTGTGGATGGAGGGGATATGGTAGAGCTGCGCGTGCTCTGAACGGGCTGTATCCACCGTATGCGATTGTATACTATCCAAACTGTACATATCTCTGATCGGAGACCTCGTTATAGGCTATCCGGAAGAACCCAGCTTCCCCCCAACCAACGGCCCGGCTGTTCTTCACGAGGAAATACTGATTGGCGTCGTCATAGCCGACGATTGTAACGCCGTGTCCGCCCTGGTGTGTGTTCCCGGGACCCCCGACATAAGAATAAGCGCCTTTCGAATAGAGGAAGGAGTGTGTCCTGAAACTGCAAAAACCGGTCTCATTGAGATATGACTTGCATGTTCGATTGGGGAATCGTATGGTTTTACGGGCTTTGGGGTGCACCAAAAGTTCTTTAGGGCGGAATCCGACCCCAAAATGCTTTCCCGATGCATAGCGTACAACTTGATGAATTATTCTGGAGAAGAATGACCGGAAGGACGATAATATTGATAGTTTGGTTGAATGATAACGGAACTGTCATTTTGGTTGGGTGTGACATGCGTCGTCACAGCAGCAGGGATAGGCCCGCTGTGCCCTTCTGGGCTACTCTGAAGTATGCACTCGCTTCACATAGGATTTACCAGAGTGATTCTTAGTGTTTCGCCAACTTCCCATGGAGGGCGCCATGTTGACTGAATCTCCTAATATCTCGCA
>JBEKXG010000469.1:0-4407 GCA_049512295.1 Syntrophobacteraceae bacterium | reverse complement strand
GCGGTTTCGTCGTCCGGAACCATGATACCGCGGCCGAGCCTCTGCGTTCAGTCATGTTCATTCGTTTCCCTCGTGCCTTCTCTCTTTGTTGCATTCAATGTAATTTATAAACGGCGAAAATCAGGAAAAGTAACAACGAGGGGAAATGCAATTCAGGCTCGCAGCTCTCTCGTACCTCCTTCAACCATTCCGGGAAACCTAATCGGCTGAGTTCCGCCGGGTGATACAGAGGCATTGCACCACCAGAAACGCCTTCAGGATGACCGTAACCGTAACATAGATGCGGCAGGGTCATGATGCTCGTAATTTAATCTGGCGCGCTCTAGGGATGTTGTGACGTAGCAGTAGAAACATCCGGCAGGGCACGTCGTATCCATGCCGATATCCACGGTCTTCAGGCAACGGCACCCAAGTCTTGACGGCCCCGGCGCGAGTGCCGTAACACGTCTTATGACTTCTGCACCATAAGAGATGAACAGTTCAAGGCCGCAGCAAGTCGCAGTCGGAAAGCGCTCATCAAATTCCTGGTTGCAGCACACCCGAAGTTCCATGCCGCGTTTTCGTGCAATGTCGGCCAGATCGGCCAGTAATATATCTTCGTCGGCGCCGATTACCTGGAGCCCCGGATATTTACTGATCTCAGTTTTGTGACGATCGGGGTCGGGACGGCGCCAGCGGATGGTTCGCCAATCGGCAGCCTTGGCCAGGGCCTTGAGATACGGCTCCACAAAACTTACGTTCACAACTTGAGTAGCACCCAGCAATCGGTCGGCAATCATCTCGAAGTTCTTTCGATGCCAGTCCGCGCGGTAGTCAGGAGAAACCAGGATGGGATCATAACGCCACTGGATTGCAGACGCACCCGGCAAGTTTTCTGCTACTCGCATAAAATCACCTATTACGGTGTTACGTTCCGGAATGCCCGGTTGGATATCTTTGCCATAACCAGTAATGGAGTACTGGAAGACATAAGCTATCCCCTCAGAACGCAAGGTATCCAGTTCATCATGAAAAGGACCGGCATACTTGGTCCAGAAGAGGTATCCAAACACATCTTTGGGTCCAGGGAAACCCGGAACCGGCCGTTCTTCCCACCGCCAAAAACGGTACGGTATTCGGCGAATCCGGCTTTTCGTCGCTCGCTGAACCACAAGGCATAATAGTGGGGAATATCGGTCCTGCGTGAGGCGCTTATGATGTTCATCGTATCATCTTTCTTATTCCGGTAAACCTGCTCCAATAAGGTCATCCAGAAATGCCAGGAGGTTTAATTCTTTCGCCGCTTCAAATTCCGCTTCTTTTCTACTCAAAGCATTTTCTCTTTCCAACGTCGCTGCTCTCTTTTCCCATTCATCCCATTTTTTGTGAATGTATTTAGGGTCGTAAGCCTGACAGTAAAGCAAAAGTAAATGTTTTTGGATTAACAGGTCTTCAGTTGTCAACCCGACGATTAAAGATGCAAGGTCACCAACATGTCGGGAAACCAAGAGCGTCCCATCCTTGATATAGGCAACCTTGCCTTTAAGGTCGGAAAGGTCGGTCTCGGAAATGTCAATGAAGCTCCCTTTCGGCACTAGATTTTCGGCAATCTCGATTGCCATAAGCGTGAATACTTTCACTCCGTTACCCCCATTAAAAAGTTTTCCTGAGTTTGGCGTCTGGGTCGGCATCCAGCATAATTCAGCGTGCCTCGATGCCAAGGAAACAATGTATGTAGCATGCGAAGTCACCGATAATCTTCCGATCGTCACCCAGTTCGGCCCGCCAGGAGTTATCCTCACCTTCGGCCCCCATGTTGCGGCTTAGGATGTTACAGGCGTCGATGAATGCGTTGTGGGCAAGCCTCCTGCGCTGGTCCATATCGATTCGCTGCTCTCGCGAGGATAGCTGCCATTGTGCACGAATTCGGGCGTAGTCAACCGCCTTGTTGTAAAAATCGCGGCGCAGGGGATGAAGTTTCTCGGGGAGATCGGCATCCCAGATTGTTTCGTAACAGTTCTTTGCAGTATCATACTTGAGCATAACCACCTCGTTTACATTTCCTCAATCCAGTATTTAAAACGACAAATAGATGCTTACTTAACAATAATCTGTTTCCTGAATTTCATTTGCGCAATAACTCAATATTCGCTCCGACTATGAGGCTACAATCATCTATGGCAAAAAGATGCATCAATTCATGTGCTTCGCGGATCCCGTTATCCACTCCCCCCCCCCCCCCGCAATGTTCACGATAAACCTGTCCAGAAGCATCTATAGTAACGACGAATTAAGAAATAATAACACCGTTAAATGGCATCCTGCCGCGAGGCGATGATCTTGTCGATAAGCCCGTATTCCAGTGCTTCTTCGGCGGACATGAAGTTATCGCGCTCCGTGTCAGCCTCGACCCGCTCGAAGGGCTGCCCGGTGGCATCAGCCAGTATATGGTTCAGCTTGTCCTTGACTCGCAGCATCTCCCGCGCCCTGATCTGTATGTCGGTGGCCTGGCCGTGGAACCCACCTAGGGGCTGGTGGATCATGATGCGTGCGTTGGGTAGGGCGTATCGCTTCCCACTTTCACCGGCGGCGAGAAGCACGGCCCCCATGGACGCCGCCTCGCCGACGCATATGGTGCGGACATGGGGTTTGATGAAGCGCATGGTGTCCAGGATCGCCAGGCCTGCAGTCACAATCCCGCCGGGGGAGTTGATATAGAGGTGGATATCCCTGTCAGCGTCCGCGGACTCCAAAAAGAGGAGCTGACCCACCACCAGGTTGGCCAGGGTGTTATCGACGGCATCGCCGAGAAAGACGATGCGATCCTTGAGGAGCCGGGAATAGAGGTCATACTGACGCTCACCCCTGCCTGTCTGTTCGATGACAAAAGGAATTCCCATTTTCTATCCTCCAAGAATATTGCGTAGTTGTAGGTTTAAACCTCAGGAAAAACAATCACTGCTGATTTTCCGTTTCTTTTTCCCATGAGGTCGCCCTGCGCTTGATCTCGGCATCGATGATTTTGGCGTCCCGTCCAAACTTCAGGCGGGAAAGTTCCAGGATATAGTTCGCCAGGTGCTCGTCCACCGGCGTCGTGTCCAGCTCGGTCCTGAAGCTGAAGGGAGGTATCGACCGGTTGTTCAGGCTCATCCGGGCATAACCGTGATAGTTGGGGAGTGAGATTATGTCCAACTGGTTGAAGTGTGGCTTGAAACCCCTTGCCAGATGCTCGGCGTCCTGGGTACCGCTTCGGAAAGTAATGAGGGATCCCACATTTCCGAAGATGGCAGCCAGAAGGTCATCTCCCCTGCCGCCGTCAACGCTTCCCAACTGGGCGCAGTACTGGGTAGCCATAACCAGACCAAGCCTGTATTTTCTTGCCTCGGCAAGGAGTTCCGAGAAATTGTCCCTCGGAAGGTTGTGGGCTTCGTCACAGTATAGGAAAAAATCGCGCCGCTCGGATTTCGGCATCTCACCCCTCTTCATGGCCGAGTACTTGAAACGTGCGACGAGCATGTTGGCCAACAGGGCGCTCACCTCGCTGCCGAACCGCCCTTTACCGAGCTTAACCAGCAGGATCTTCCCCTTGTTCATGACCTCGTCAAAGTCTATGCTCGACTTCTCCTGACCGACAATACGCTTCAGGGTTGTGTCGTTCACGAACCTGCCGAACTTGGATGTGACATAGGGAGCCATGTTTCTGAGGACGGCTTCGCCGCTGGCCTCCTCCGCGCACGTGACAAAATCGATCACCTCCCGGTCTGTCGTGGAAGAGAGGAGCCACCGCCTGAATGAAGAATCAGTGTAGCAGCGAATAAAGTCCAGAATGCTCGGGGTGAAGCCAGGACGTTTGCTCTCTCCCATTAGGAGCTTCAGGAAGTTGCGGAAATGCTGCTCAAACATGGGGCCGCCGGTCTCTTTCAGGTTGTAGATGCGATCTATTGTCCTGTATAGTTCATCGATAATCAGATCCATTTCCACCCAGTCCCGCCACTGGAGTATATTGAACCCCAATGGGCGCTCCCGGTCGAGAAAATCGAACACGATTATATCTTCAGCCCGATCCCTGGGTAGCCGTCCGAGGATGTTGTCGATCATGTCGCCGTGGGGGTCGATCACAGCCACTCCCCGCCCGGCCCAGATATCCTGGACAATCATTCTTTCAAGAAGCGTCGACTTGCCAGTGCCCGTCTGCCCCATAATGAATGCATGGCGCATCCGGTCTTCCGGGTCGATATGAACCGGCTGTGTCATACCCTGGTATTCATTGACAAAGAGTCGGATGGCCCCTTTCTCATTCTCCGGAACGGGTGGGAGCATGGCAAGCGAGGTGCGGAAGCGTTGCACCGGCAGGCCGGGAATGTCCCTGTTGGGAGGGGAGGGAAGACGGAAGGCACAGGCGGCCTCGCCCAGGCTGAAAGGCGTGTC
>JBEKXG010000468.1:0-6587 GCA_049512295.1 Syntrophobacteraceae bacterium | reverse complement strand
TTCTGGGTATCGAAGAACTCCTTGTTATGGTTGAATGGATTCAAGTTAGAAATCACCGTGCATACCTTTCTCATGCGAAGAAGAGATTGCTGCTCAGGACATAAATAACGTTGTAGGGTTAAATGGGTTGTGCGCCCTCCCGGGCGCACTCGCGAATCCTGGATCAGGTCCGGAACAGGCTCCGGCGGAGCCCGGGAAACGTTACTTTTCAAAGCGGTGGTGCCCTTCGGCATGTCCATGCCTATGCAGTCACGGACCGCCCGGCCCCGATCGCCGGCGCCTCAACGGCTTCGGCTTCCCTTTCAGCGGTAATCACCCACTTGCCCGGCCTGAAGAAATAGAATGCGAGAGCCAGCACAGGCACAGCGACAAGAATTCCGATTATCGGGAGAAACGTCAACCCCAGTGCGATCAGGATCAACCCAACTACGGACAGGGCCGTTCCTATGATTATGCCTGCTACCCTTTCAGCCATTGTCACTCTTGTTTTCATCGCTATCCCCTTTGCTGTTTTCCGACTTTTGCAAATGTTGCCCGCTTAGAGAGCAAGTGTTGTGCCAGTTGGGGATCAATCTTGTAAGTAATGGAAATAACAGAATAAAACGCCAGGAAGAGATGAGTTGATTGGCCTAAGCCCCAGCTCTGAAACTGTCTCAGGACGGGACATGGTCGTGTGCGGCCAGTTAGGTCAGCAAATTCAAATGGTTATATGTCCCATAACAGGACACCTGTCCCGCCTCAATCCGATTCCGCGATCGGAAAAGAGCTGCGAGACACCAGGCTACTTGATATCGAACTGTTCGAGTTTCCTGTAGAGCGTGCTGCGACTGATCCTGAGCCGTCTTGCGGCCATTATTTTATTGCCCCGGCACTCCTGGAGAACCTTCATCACGTGGCTGCGCTCAACCTGATCCAGCCCCTCGGACGCCGGGTGCGACAGCTTTTGGTATCCATGCAGGTAGGCCGGAAGGTCGGCGGCCTTGATATCGCCGGTCCCGGCCAGTATGAAAGCGTGCTCGATCGCGTTTTCGAGCTCCCGGATATTTCCCGGCCAATTGTGATTAAAAAGAACCTGCATCGCATCCGGGCGAATCACCTTCTTTGGCGCCCCTCCGCTCAGACGTTCCAGAAAATGGGAAACGAGCAGAGGCAGGTCCGTGAGCCTTTCGCGAAGAGGAGGCATTACGATCGGGATCACGTGGAGGCGGTAATAAAGGTCTTCGCGAAAAGTTCCCCGTTCGATTTCTTCCCGCAGGTGCCGGGCCGTTGCCGAAAGCACGCGAACGTCGACCTTGGTGACGGTCTCGCTCCCCAGCCTGTGGAATTCTTTGAACTGAAGCGCCCGAAGGAGCTTGACCTGGGAGGGCAGGGGGATATCGCCTACTTCATCCAGGAACAGGGTGCCACCCTGGGCGAGTTCGAACAAGCCCTTGCGGGAGTGAACGGCGCCTGTGAATGCGCCCTTTTCATGGCCGAACATCTCGGCCTCCAGCAGCGTCTGCGGATAGGCGGCGCAATCGAGCACGATGAAGGGACCGGAGCTTCGTGAACTGAGCTCATGTATGCGCCTGGCGGCCAACTCCTTGCCGGTGCCGCTCTCTCCGAGGATCAGGACACTGGCGTCCGATGCCGCCACGTTCGAGATGAGGTTGAATACCCGGCGCATTTTTTCGTGCCTGCCGATCATGTTTCCGAATTTTTCCTTCTCCACGATCTGCCTGAGACTGCTGATCTCCTCCTCCTGCACGACCGCGCGGCGCAGTGCTCCGGCAACCAGAGAAAGCAGCAGTCCGGCAAATTCGAGGTCGCCGTCTTCCCTTTCGCCGGAAGCAACTACGAGTGCGGCCCCAACCGGGTCTCCTTCCTCCGTGTCGATTGGAAGCATTGCAATGCTCTGCCGGCCTTCGGCCTCAACCAAAGGCAATTGCATCTTTTCAAGCTCCTGCAAAGTCACGAGCCGCAGGCTTCCTCTCAGTCCCTTTATCATTTCGGCGGCCATGGCCGAACCCTTTGCCTGCCTGGAATTGGAATGGTCTCCGTGAAGGCCGTCCCTTATGGTGTTAAGGACCATAATCCGTGGGCACCCGAGGCCCGTACTGGATTGTATTTTTTCCCGCAAAAATTCGGCCATCTTTCCGTAAGCCGGAATCTCTCCGGCCTGTTTGCCTATTTTGACCAGTACCTCGAGGCGGCTGACCTGATGGGAAAGAGCGGCCGTGGCCTGCTCCACCCTTGACTCCAACTCTTTGGCATGATCTCTAATTTTTCGTTTGAGCTCTATTTTTTCTTCCGCCCTTTGGAGGGCAATTTCGAGAGCATCCCTGCGAATGGGCTTGTTAATGAAGTCGGAAGCTGAATTGCGAAGAGAACGGACAGCCAGTTCCATGTCTCCATGCCCGGTGATTACGATCATTTCCACTTCAGGGCTGATTTCTCGGAGACGCGTGAGGACCTCGATTCCGTCCATTCCGGGCATTCTGATGTCCGTTATGACCAGGGCAGGACGTTCATTTCGAAAAATCTCCAGCCCCTCTTCTCCTGTCCCGGCCGTCAGAACAAAATAACCATAAGCGCCCAGCAGCAGCCGAAGCATCTTGAGAGTGGATGGCTCATCGTCGATCACAAGCAGCTTTTTACCTGGTTCAGCCTGGTTCATCGATCATCCCCCGGCGCCTCCGGAAAGCTCACTATGAAAGTGGCCCCGGCCCCTTCACTTGTTGTGAAATCGATAGCGCCCTTGTAGTCCCGAACGATCCCGTAGCTGATGGAAAGCCCCAGCCCGGTGCCTTTCCCGGTCTCTTTCGTGGTGAAGAAAGGTTCGAAAAGCCTTCCCCTGATCGACTCCGGTATGCCCGGACCCGTATCGCTCACTATTGCCGTGACACGACCCTGTTCCAAAAAAGATTTGACGGTCAGCTCATTCGGTCCGGCATGCCCGACTGCTTTTCGGTCCAACATGGCGTCGCGGGCATTATTCACAAGGTTGACAAAAACCTGCTCCAGCCGGTTCTCGTCAGCCATAATCGGGGGCAGGGTTTTGTCCAGGTCGAGCTTAACCTCGATTCCGTGTATCCTCAACTGCTGCCCCAGGATCGTAAAAACTCCGCGAATGGACTTGTTAATATCCACCCGGTGCGCCACCACGTCACTTTTGCGTCCGAACTGGCGGAGGTGGTTTATTATTGCCGCCGCCCTGTCTACTTCCCGGCTCATGTCGCCGGCCAACTCGTCAAGCTCGTCCCTTTCGACCGTCTGCCCCTTTTCGGTCATCTTCAACAGGTACTCGCTCCCGAGCTTGATAGCGTTCAACGGCTGGTTGAGTTCGTGCGCGACCCCGGTGGCCATTTCACCGAGGGTGGCCATCTTCCCGGCCTGGATAAGCTGAGTTTCCGCTTCCATAAAATCCGAGATATCTGCGGTTGTTACAATAAGATCGGATTTTCCCGCATGACTGTCGGGACAGAAATAAATGTTGACCCAAAACAGGCCGCCTTCACGTTTGTGATGGCGTATCCTGGGAATCAGGGAGCAGGAGGTCCCGTTTGTCGCATTACGGAACGCCGCGAGGATTTGTTCGCGGTCCTGCTCGTACATGAGGTTCGTAAACTTCATGCCGGTCAGCCGTTGTTTTTCGAGTCCGTAGATGTCGGCGGCACGGCTGTTTGCGTCCTGTATGAGACAGGTTGTGGCGGAAACTATGAAAACCGGATGGGGACCGCTGTCGAAAAGCCAGCGGTAGCGGTCTTCCGAGATCCTGAGATCGTGCTCGGCAGTGCTAAGCCGGCAGGTCATGTGGTTGAAGGTGTCCGCAAGCTGGACGATTTCATCTCCTGCCGTTTCCATGTAAACAGGGCAGCTTTTGCAGATTTCCAGCTTTTCCGGAAACTTCAGGGGACCTTCCCTCATGCATGTGCCGTCGATAAACCAGCACCGCAGTGTTTGGCTGCCGTAAGCCGGGCAGTGCGCTTTGGTGCACTCGAGCACTTCGTTGCAGTTTTTGCGATTGCCGAGCGCCAGGCGTTTGTCGAGATTGCCGAGGCTGATTTCGCGCGCAAACGCGGTGAGCGTCAGGACAGGCCTGGTTATGATCCGGGATAGATATAATCCGAAAAGGAGGCCGACCAGCATTACAAACCCGACAAACAGCAGGTTATAGATTCTCAGCTCAAAAATGAGTATGTCTATATACTCAGGATGCAGTCCGACTCTAATGGCGCCGATCTGGTGAAGGCCCTCGAAAACCGGCAGCAGAATCTGGCTCTGAGCCGTGGGTTTCGTAAAAAACGACCACCACGCTGCCTGTACCGGCTTTAACGCCACGGAACCCTTATCGGCAATATATGAGATGTTCTTGTCGATCGTCTTCTCTTCGAAAATGATGGCTGTCAGGCGAACCCGATCCCGCTGCAGAATGAATGCGCGTGCATTTTCAGCCAGTCTATGGGCGGCGTTCTGGCCCCGGAGCTCTATTTCCCGCGCCAGGTACGGAAAGACGACTATCCGGATAATAAGCCCCATGGTCCCGCCAATGAGGATCACCATGGCGAGAATCAGGACCAGTAATTTGCTCTTGAAGCTCAGCCGCTGAAACAGTTTCATGACTACAGCATCTTCCGGTCCTGAAATTACGGGCGCGCGGCCGGTTTGCCGCATCGTCCGGATGCCGGGCAGGCGCTCGTTTGCTCGAGTTCCGGCCAGTCTGTCACCAGGGCGAGCTTACCGTTACGTACCGACGTCAGGTAAACCTCGTGCAGACCCTGATGGTCATTCTTCCCAAAATTAATATCGGATCCGATTCCCGGAGAGTAGAAATCCATCTGCTCGATGGCTTCAATGTACTTTTCCCTGGTTATCCCGCGGCCTGTTCGCCGCAGAGCCTGGACGAGGACCTTGGCGTTAACGAACCCTTCGAATCCCACGAAGCTGGGCGTTTCTTCGGGGAAATAGCGCTCGAGCAGCATGCTGTATTCCTGTGCCGCCGGGAGCATGGTGGTCTCCCACGGGGGCGGCACCACCTGCGTAACGATGACACCTTCCGCATCGTGACCGAGCCTATTGACCAGCTCTTCTGCGCCGACAGCCGACAAGTTATGGAAAAGCCGCCCCACCCCTTTTTGCTTCGCGAGCATAATGAATCTGGCGCAAGGTTCATATGTGCCGATCATGACAACCGCTTGCGGACCGGCCGGCCGAATCTGTTCGAACGCCTTCTCGATGTCAGTGGTGCCTCGTTGATAGCTGCCGGCGGCAACCGGTTCAAGACCATACCGGCTCAGGGCCGACCTAGCGCCTGCCAGCCCGTCGTGCCCGTACTCGTCATCCTGATAGAAAACGGCGATCTTCGTGATCCCGCTGTGCTTTACCATATTATCAATGACCACTCTGATCTCCTGGTGATAGGAGGCCCTGATATTCACCACGAATTTCCGGAATGGTTCGCGAAGGGCTGTGGCGCCGGTAAGAGCACCGATTAACGGAATTTGCGCTTCCTGAACGATCGGCAGGATTTTGACCGTTGTGGGTGTCCCGACGTAGCACGTAAGAGCAAACACTTTGTCGTTGTCGATGAGCCGCCGGGTGTTGATTTCACAACGGTCCGGCTCATAGGCGTCGTCGTAGGCGATTAGCCGGATTCGGCGGCCGTGCACTCCGCCTTTGTCGTTGACGTGGTTGAGGTATGCCCGGGCGCCCCGGATCGTCTGTGTCCCCAGGAAGGAAGCGTGCCCGCTGAGCGCCAGAGAGGAGCCGAAGGTGATTTCGGCGGCGGTTACACCGGGATCGGAGCGCTCTTTTTTGATCTGTTCCCAGTTTGTGATCAGCACCAGTTTGCCGTCCCTGATCCGGGTGAAGTAAACGTGGCGCAGACCCTGGTGGTTGGTCGGACCGTAATTCAGGGGATTGGCTATCTGGAGTGAGAATTGACGAATTCCTTCAATGGAGTCGATCAGCCCCTCCCGTGTAAGGTTGCTGCCTGCACGCTTCAGGCCTTCCACGAGCACGACCGCATTGAGAAATCCCTCGAATCCGACAAAAGAGGGCTTTTCTTCCGGAAAGTAGCGCGAGAGGAGTCCGGTGTACTCGTCGGCGGCGGGGAGAAGCACTGTCTCCCAGGGCGGAGGAACCACCTGGGTTATTATTATCCCTTCGGCTTCAGGCCCGAGTATTTTTGCAAGCTCCTCTGCGCCGACGAAAGAGACCGCATGGAAAATCATCGCGTTCTTGCGCTGTTTTGCGAGCTTGACGAACTTCGCGCATGGACCGTAGGTGCCGATCATGACCACGGCTTCGGCGTCCGAGCCGCAGATTAAATCGACCGCGTCCTCCACGTCCATACTTCCGCGGATATAGGAGGCTGTGGCCACCGGCTTCAACCCATGCTCACGGAGAGCGATTTCCGCACCGGTAAGGCCGTCGAATCCGTATTCGTCATACTGGTAGAAAATGGCGACTCGACTTATTCCGAGGTCCTGAACGAAATGCCGGATCATTTGGCCTGTTTCTTCGTAATATGAACCCCTGATGTTGATAATGTAGCGCTGAAAGGGTTCGCGCAGTATTCTGGCGCCCGTTAGAGACCCAACCAGTGG
>JBEKXG010000467.1:0-4416 GCA_049512295.1 Syntrophobacteraceae bacterium | reverse complement strand
GAGGCTGCATGCGGCCGGTAACAAGCGTTACATAAACGGCTTTCGACTCACATTGCACAGGGACCTGCTGATTGCCCCGCTTCTGTGGAAAACTCCCAGATTGGTATTCGTAAATTCGATGAGCGATCTCTTTCATGAGGAAACTCCGGACGAGTTCATTCATCTAGTTTTTGAAACAATGGGAAAAGCCCGCTGGCATCGTTTTCAGGTGCTCACAAAACGATCTGAGAGATTGCTCAAAATGGCGCAAGGGATCAAGTGGCCCCAAAATGTCTGGATGGGGGTGACAGTCGAAAACGGGCGTCATCTCGACCGCATCGACCATCTACGCAGAGTGCCGTCCAGAGTTCGGTTTGTCTCATTCGAACCACTGTTGGAACCCATAATGACACCGGACCTTTCGGCGATCCACTGGACCATTGTCGGAGGCGAAAGCGGCCCTGGAGCTCGCGGTATGAATGCAGAATGGGTCCGAGCCCTACGGGATGCGAGTGTCCACCAAGGCGCCGCATTCTTTTTCAAGCAATGGGGTGGGGCAATTCGAAAGCGAAACGGACGGCTCCTGGATGGTATGTCTTGGGATCAGATGCCAGATGAAAATGACCGGGGTTCAAATCGATAACACACTGCCAGAAAATCTTCCCATTAAAAAATTCCCGAATCCACTTTGACCTCACTTGCCAAAACCGTTGGTCACTTCTCGAGAAGTGGCCGAGGGCAGTGTTCAAAGTGTAATCGGGTAACGATCCAACCGAACTGGCCAGCCAATACGAATTGCACACACACGGCTCTAAACTTGCTCAGGGGACCGGGGGCTTCTTCATTTTTAATCAGTAGGTTTGGGGTTCGACTCCCTTCGCCGGCCCTCCTTGCAAAAGGGTCACATCCGACTGGAGTTGCTCTTCCCTCTGTTCTCTCCAAGCCCTCTGGAGGTCCTCTTCGACGTTGAAGGCGGAAACGAGGCGCATGGTTATATCCGGGGTTGCAGGTCAAAGGCATGACGCGAAACAAATTTGGATGAAACATCAGGCGAGCTTTGTTATCTTTGTGCCGTATGGGAATCAGGCGGCATAATTGGTGTGATCCCTATATGTATTAGAGGGATAACGTATTGACCCTACATGTCATTTTGCAATGGAGCACCATAAACTGCCAACTCAAAACCAAGTCGTAAATAGTTGTACAAAGGTACGGGATTGCGGTCCGGCGGGATATTTTGCGCTCCCTCGGGGGAAAGCCGGTTATATACGGCAGTGAGCAGGTCTATTCCCGGCTCGCGGAATCCGAAAGGTATCGCTTCCAGTTGAGCCGTTCCGCCGAGTACGCCTCATGGAGACACGAGCGTGAGTGGCGTATGCCGGGCG
Organism: Syntrophobacteraceae bacterium; assembly: GCA_049512295.1. Classification (GTDB taxonomy): domain Bacteria; phylum Desulfobacterota; class Syntrophobacteria; order Syntrophobacterales; family Syntrophobacteraceae; genus SbD1. The sequence continues at coordinate 3,052 of JBEKXG010000467.1, read as the reverse complement.
GCCTGGCGTTGAGTAAAATAAGATCTGATGGGGGATTTGTATTCGTGCCGGCAAAGGGAGAAAAGGAAAAGCTTCGTGGTCATGTGAAACCCGGTCTGCCAATTGTGGTGTTTAGCGCCTGAATGGGGGCCGGGTTGTTAGGAAAGATTGTTGATGGGTTGCGCTTCGCTCCACCCATCCTACGTTTTGGGGTTACGTTTTGGGGTTACGTTTTGGGGCTAGGATTTGGGGCTGCGTTTTGGAGGTGATGGGCTGCGCTTAGCTCCACCCGATTGAATTTTGATCTTCAAAGCACTAGATTCTCAGTTACAGGGCCACCGAATTTGTCAGAAATTTTGGACAGAGTTTAAGGAGGAGAGAAATGGACACAATGTCACAAGGCGGTATTCCTCGAGGAAAGATTTTGATCAGGCTTATTTTTACCCTTATTTGCCTGGTTATCCTCAGCATAATGCACTTCATAATCCAAATGACAACCCTGATCCAGTATATCGTACTCCTCATAACCAGGAGCTACAGCGAACCGCTGCGCTCCTTTTCAAACAAGGCGGCAGTCTATGTTTACAGGCTCATACGATACGTCACCCTGAACGAAAACGCCCGCCCGTTTCCGTTCGCCGAGTTTCCAAAGGAAATGGAAAGCCCGGAGGATTCGGCCGAGTTCGATTAGGGCAGATCATCGGCCGTTGCCGTCAGCGCCGAGGCGGAGGCTTTCAACGATAAGATGTCCGGAGGACATCTGTTCCCCGGTAACGTCCGCAGGATCGAAGTTTCCGGTTAACGGCCGGCGCACACTGCCTCGAGTTGCACATTCTTAAGCTTTTCCACCCATTTTGCCATTCGCGCCCGGTTTTTCCTCCCGCGCCCGCAGAGCAGCAGATCCCGGCTTTCTTCACCGATAATCGAAAACTTTATGTCCCACCTCTCGGCAGGCAGAAGCCTTCCAAGGCGGTCAGGCCATTCGATCACCGCCACCCCGTTTCCGAAAAGAGATTCCTGCCAGGGCAACGTCTCAAGCTCATCGGGTCCTGAAATCCGGTAAAGATCGATATGGTAGAGGTGAACCCGGCCCGAGTGCTCGTTTATAATCGTAAACGTCGGGCTGGTTACCCGGACCTCGGGCGCTACGCCGAGCCCTCCGGCAATGCCTTGCGTAAGGAGTGTTTTCCCCGCGGCCAGTTCTCCCCAGAGCGCAAGGATATCACCGGCCTGGAGCAACTCGCCAATCGAGCGGCCAAGGAGCAAAGAACACTCTTCACCGGGGGAATGGAAGAGGAATTCCTTCATATCATAGTTTTCGCTTCGAGAAGGCCCAATACAGACGGGACTTCGTCCAGCATGTCCGTCGCCAGAAGCCCCCGGCTCGAGACCCCGTCGAATATCCGGTCGCAAGCGGCCCCGTGGACGTAGACCCCCAGGCAGGCGGCCCGAAAAGCATCGAATCCCTGGGCAAGCAGACCGGCGATTATCCCCGTCAGGGTATCTCCCATCCCACCGCCAGCCATTGCGGGATTTCCAGTGCTGTTTATCGCCAGCTTTCCATCGGGCGCAGCAATAATAGTCCGATGGCCTTTGAGGACCAGCACCACGCCGTACTCCCCGCTGAACTTTGCGGCGGTCTCGAGCCGGTTGTGCTGGACATCCGATACGGTGCCGTGGCAGATACGGGCCATCTCGCCGGGATGCGGCGTGAGCACGAGCGGGACTTGCGCCTTGCGCAGGATGCCGGGGTCCTCCGATACCGCAGTTATTGCGTCGGCGTCCAGCACTATGGGGCAGGGCGCATTCGGGAGCAGTTTTCTTACGAGGGCTGCGGTATCTTCATTTGTCGAGATTCCCGGGCCTATCGCCAGGGCTTGCTTTCCTTGCAGGAAATGGAGAATTCGATGAAATGCGGCGCAAGAGGGGGTCTTTTCGAGAGTTTCAGAGATCGGAAGGGTCATGGCCTCCGTCAGCTTTACCTCCATGATCGGATTAAGGCTTTCCGGAACAAAGAGCGTCACAAGGCCTGCGCCCGCTCTTGCGGCCCCGAGGCAGACAAGCGCGGCAGCCCCTGTCTTCCCAAGGGAGCCTGAGAGAACGCAGACATGTCCGGCGTGCCCCTTGTGCGCTGCCGCAGGACGCGGCTCGATCCACGATGAAAGGAATTCATCCGTGAGCCACCAGCGCTGGATTCCGGCGGATTGTACGAGGCCCGGCGGAATTCCAATGTCGATAACTTCAACCTTGCCAACCAGTTCGGCCCCTCGCTCGATCAGGTGGCCGATTTTTAAAAAGCCGAATGCGGCCGTGGCCGTGGCCTCGATCGCCGCGCCAAGAGGCAGGCCTGTTGTCGAGTCCAGCCCGGATGGAACATCGACTGCCAGGACCGGAACGTTCAGCCCGTTTATTTTCTCGATTATGTTCCGGTAAAGGCCCTTTACCTCGGTCTTCAGGCCGGTTCCCAGAATGGCATCGATCACCGCATCGGTTTTGCCGGCCTGTTCCCATTGCGCATCAAAATCTGCGGCCTCGTTCCATACTGTTATGCGAACCCCGATTTTCTCCAGAATCCTGAAGTTTGTCAGCGCATCTCCGGTCAATTTAAGGGGAGTTCGGAGGCAAACGACGTTTACATGCGCTCCTTTAGAATGAAAAATTCTGGCGAGCGCGAAACCGTCCCCGGCATTATTGCCGCTTCCGGCCACCACCGTGATCCGCCGATCCATGAGGTCGGGGATCACCTTCAGAAAGAAAGCGGCGGCGCCCTGCGCGGCGTTTTCCATGAGAACGATTCCCGGGATTCCGACCTCGCGAATGGTCTGCTCATCGAATCCGGCCATTTCCTTGGCGCTAAGGACCAGCATTGTTCTCCTCCTCTGAGCGGATGCGAAAAATCTGGATGAAAATATCACAGATCAAAATTGAAAGAATCATTTAATCGGTTAAGAGAGCCTCTTGCAAAACTCAACAAAACCGTCACCCAAGCGGAAGCCGAGGGCCAGAAACCCTTGAAAAACCTCTTATGAAACTTCATGAGCTGCGTGATGTTGTTTAGGAAGCCAAGGGTTCG
>JBEKXG010000466.1:0-4425 GCA_049512295.1 Syntrophobacteraceae bacterium | reverse complement strand
AGCGCCGTATATTGAGAGTTACCGGGGCGACTTGATTTGAACTGGGCTACAAAGCCATTACTGGTGAAACCTGACGGCGCGGGGTAACTCCGGTAAGCGTTGGTGGTGGTAGGAAAGTCCGAGGATTTGGTATAACCAACCACGGTGACGAGGTTGCCGCCGGCATTCACCGCGACGGCGTGCCCTTTGTCGTCGTCGTCACCTCCAAGAAAGCTGGAGTAGACCAATGAGTTTGCGCCGCTCTTGTTGGGATTCAATATGCTCAGGAAGGCGTCCGTTTTCCCCTCTGAACCGCCCAGGTCTTTCTGAATGGCATTCCTGGTCACCGGGAACTTGATCGCCCCGCTGCCGCCGGAATTGGTAGTGCCTGTGACATAGACCAGGCCTTGTGCATCGGCAGCGATATTGTTGCCGTTGTTGGCGTCATCATCAAAGGTGGCAGTCCCCGGCGTTCCTTCCACACCGCTCCCCCCCAGGTACGTCGAGTACTGTACCTTGCCGCTCCCGTTAAATACGGTAACAAAGTAATCCGACCCTCCTCCGCTGTATTTCGCCTGGAAGGGATTCTTGGTAGGGAACGGCCCATTTTTATCCGAGTTAGTGAGGCCGGCGACGGCAACTCTGCCACCGGGCATGACAGCAACCCCCACTCCCACGCTTTGGTTGTTGCCGCCCAAATAGGTGCACCAGAGCAGTTTGCCTGCGGGGCTGTACTTCGCCACGAAAGCCGACGTTGTGCTCCCTGCAGCGGGTTGCTTTTGCCAGGCATTCGGCGAAACGGGAAGGTCGGAGACCGTGGTGGCGCCTGTCACGTAGGTGTTTCCCGCGTTGTCGGTCGCGCAGTTCTGAGCGAAGGTATGAGCACTCGTGCAGGACTTACAGGGCGTCTTTCCTCCCAGGTAGGTGGAGAAAATCAGTTGCGGAGTCACCGGACCGGCAATCCGGCTTTCCTGCGCATACGCGGATGAATGACCGTAGCCGAGAATCGCTGCGATCACCACCAGCAGACGAACGACAGGATTGCAAATAACTCGTGGAATCATACGGGCCTCCAGGGTACTTGGATGTTCGAAGCAAGACAACCATAGTAAGCGTACTCACAGAAATAACTTCGCATTTACTGCAAAACACTTCGGTGTTACGGAAACCCTTTCGAGGGATCAATCGTGCAGTTCCAATTCAAAGTGTCCCATAGGGCGTCCTGCCCGCCTACGGGGGGCTGAATTCAACGCCCCGCCCTATGGCGGGGTTTTTTACCCGATGTTAAAAAAAATTAGGTAACAGGTATGGCCACGAGCAGGCTAAATTTGTGGATACCGTAGATTACGTGAATTTTTTATGAAATCAAATGATTTTTGCTTGCCCCTTGAACTGGTGTTTAAAAATGAACCCCTGACAGGAGGCAATCATGAACGAGCGCAGGCCGGCCTTTGAGCTCCGAAATCACCCAACCGGGATGCCGACCCGGTGGTCCGAAGGGGTAGGCAGCGCTGTGAGGGGGTTCCTGCCGCATCGACCCCACAGGAAACCTTTGCGCGAGCTTTTTCGCATCTCTATTCACTGGATTGAAGAAGTCCCCCGGGAAACTCCATTATTTTTCAATTACTTTCTGATTGCTTTTTCTTGACAAGCAGACGGGCATCAATTAGGTTTGTCGCGCGCGTGGGAAGCCATCATATTTTATGGTCCTTCAGAAGTCAGGCAAATCTCTGGAAGGTTTTGACGAAATATGTCTACGTAGTGCAAGCCTGAATCCGCCTCAACACCGTTCCTCCCCGGCTAAACCGATACCTGCTTCTATCATACCCTGCTGGAACGAGACGGAACAACCCGCGTAAAAAAGACTATCTTTTCACAAGTTTAAATGATTTTCGTCCGGAAACTGATGCAAGCGGTTTTGCCACATTATACTTAAATTGGAAGGAGGACTTCAGGGAATCAGGCTTAAGATCGAGGGGCGTCCCCTGCCTCTCAGATGTCATGAACTAAATCAAAACAATTCAACAAGGAGGATTAAATGAACGCAAGTGTGATCCCCATTTTTGCCCTCGCATGTGGTGGTCTCGGCGTCATCTATGCACTGATGACCGCAGCCTGGGTTATCAAGCAGAGCGCCGGTTCCGAAAAAATGCAGCAGATCTCCGAAGCGATCCGGGAAGGCGCCACTGCATTTCTGAACAGGGAATACAAGACTGTCGCCGTGGTGGCGGTTGTCCTTGCCGCACTGTTATTATACCTTGGAAAATGGACCTCAATCGGGTTCATCATCGGTACGTGCGGTTCCGCCATTGCGGGCTACATCGGCATGATGGTAGCCGTCAAAGCCAACGTGCGCACGACGGAAGCGGCCAAACGCGGCTTGCAGGCGGCGCTGTCGGTTGCTTTCAAAGGCGGATCGGTTACGGGGATCATGGTCGTAGGGCTCGGGCTGATCGGCCTTACCGGCTACTACCTGGTGGCTAAGTCGATGGTCCCCGCCGATAAGATCGAAGACGTCTTCCATGCACTTATCGGCCTGGGCTTCGGCTGCTCGCTCATGAGCGTTTTTGCTCGTATCGCGGGCGGCATATACACCAAGGCTGCTGACGTCGGCGCCGACCTGGTCGGAAAAGTGGAAGCCGGAATCCCCGAGGACGATCCGAGAAACGCCGCAGTCATCGCCGACAACGTCGGCGACAATGTCGGCGACTGCGCGGGCATGGCGGCGGACCTCTACGAGACCTACACGGTTACGCTGGTCGCGGCGATGCTGCTGGCGAAAACGGTTTTCGGCGCCGACAGTCCCTGGGTGGAATTCCCACTTCTAATCGGAGGCATCTCGATAGTCGCTTCAATCATCGGCACTTTCTTTGTGCGCCTTGGCAAGAACGAATACATCATGGGCGCGCTCTATAAAGGTCTTGCGGTCGCAGGCATTCTGGCGGCGGCGGCCTTTTATTTCGCCTCGCAGTGGTTTCTCACGCTACCCGACATGAAGGCAGGCGGCTTCACGGCAATGAGCGTTTTCACCACCGCACTCATTGGTCTTCTCCTAACCGGCCTGATCGTCATGATCACCGAATACTTCACCTCCAAGAGCTTCAACCCGGTCAAGCATATTGCCGCGGCCAGCCAAACCGGCCACGGGACCAATGTCATCGCGGGCCTGGCGGTCAGCATGAAGTCTACAGCCGCCCCCGCCCTGGTAATCTGCGGCGCGATCATCTGGGCTTATCAGCTTGTCGGCGGTTTTGCGGGTAATACAGTCGGCGGTCTTTTCGCAATCGCTCTTTCCGCCGTTGCGATGCTCTCCATGACCGGAATCGTTGTCGCCATCGACTCGTACGGCCCGATCACGGACAACGCGGGCGGCATCGCCGAAATGGCCGAACTTCCCGACAGTGTGCGAGCAATCACCGATCCCCTGGACGCGGTAGGCAACACCACCAAGGCAGTTACAAAGGGTTACGCGATCGGTTCGGCCGCTCTTGCCGCCCTGGTTCTTTTCGCCGAATACTCGCGCTCTTTCCCCGACACGATCACGTTCGACCTCTCGAACCCCAAAGTCCTCGTGGGCCTTTTCATCGGAGGTATGCTGCCCTACTTGTTCGGCTCGCTCCTCATGGAAGCCGTTGGCAAGGCCGCAGGCGGCGTAGTCGAGGAAGTTCGCCGTCAGTTCCGTGAACTTCCGGGCATCATGGAAGGCACCACGAAGCCCGAATACGGCAAGTGCGTTGACATCGTCACCAAGGGCGCCATCAAGCAAATGATGCTACCGGCTCTGATGCCGGTGGCCGCACCGATCCTGGTTGGCTTCCTGGTAGGCAAAGAAGCCCTCGGCGGCATGCTCATCGGCTCGATCATCACCGGTCTTTTCCAGGCCATCGCGATGACGAGCGGCGGAGGCGCCTGGGACAACGCAAAGAAGTTTATCGAAGACGGCATGTACGGCGGCAAGGGTTCGGACGCTCACAAGGCGGCGGTTACCGGCGACACGGTAGGCGACCCGTACAAAGATACGGCCGGCCCTGCAATCAACCCGATGATCAAGGTCATCAACATTGTGGCGCTGCTGATCGTGCCTCTATTGCAGTAAGAACGCTCAGCGCTTCTACCGGCGCATGATGTGAAGTGAACCGGCGGTCCTGATTGGGCCGCCGGTTTTTTGTGGATCACTTTGAATGCGACAGGGTATTAGACGACTCATGCTTGTGCAGGACCCTGCCCCAACTCCCTGCCGATAATCTCCTGCACGATGGTGTAGGGGTCTGACTCCTTGTCGACAATCTTTCGGACCAGGTCATCGAAGGAGTCCCCGCGATTTTCGATGCGTTCCAGGATAGTCCTTATCGCCTGGTCTTTGAGTGCGCCCATGAGTTGGATTCTGGCGCGCTTTTCAAGAACCCCCCGCCACTTTTCGGTGTGGGTGGCCAGAAGATGGGCCCT
>JBEKXG010000465.1:0-5832 GCA_049512295.1 Syntrophobacteraceae bacterium | reverse complement strand
GTTTCACTGGAGCCTGGCCTATTGTGGCGATTTTCAGGACAGGGTGGTTTGACCACGGGAGAGATGAACCCCTCTGTCGAAAAGGGGCCGCCGGTGACTGCACTTTTGATTAAACCATGTCGTCCACCATCCCGATTATCTACTTGTAACGCAAGGAATTACTCAACCCAAAAATCTCCGGAAGTGTCTCGATCCACTTTGAGTGAATGGGAAGCTATGAGGCTGTTCAGGAATATCTTTACCGGCAATTTGAGTGTGGACGCCCCACGGATGCTCGTCCGCAGATCCATATTGTTAAATACGATGAACATCGCGGCTATCGTCAATCTGTTTGTTTTCGGGGCACTGGCCCTGGCCGAACACAAGTATACGCTGGCTGTCGCGGACATCTCAGCAGGTCTGCTCATACTGGGCAATATTGTCTATGTGCGCCTCAGCGGCAACATCGATCTCGCATGCAAGATCACGATCGGCTTGGGAGAGGTTCTATTCCTTTACCTGTTCGTCACAGGCGGCATGAACCACACGGGGCACGTGTGGCTGTTTACCTTCCCTCTCGCCTCCTCCTTTCTCCTTGGTTATAAAAAGGGCCTGATAACCAGCGCTATTCTCATCACCATCTCACTAGTTTTCGTGCTTTACCTGAGGAAATTCTCCCCTCTGGTGACAGACTATCCAGTCGATTTTCTTGCCCGCTTCGTACTGTCATTCGTTGTCGTGACCATCTTTTCCTTTGTCTACGAGTACGTGATGGACAAAGCACACCGTGAATTGTCCACGCAGCACGAAGAATTGGCTGCAACCTTCGCCGAACTCCACAGCAAGGAGTCGGCCCTTAAGGAAAGTGAGGGAAAATACCGCCATTTGGTCGAGCGGGCCAATGACGGGATAGTCCTTATTCAGGATGCGGTCATACAGTATGCAAATCCCAAGCTGTCTGAAATCATAGGCCGGGATGCCGAGGAAATAATTGGATCTCCATTCGTCAAGTTTCTGGACTCATCTCTGGTATCACCGATCGAAGATCGCTACAACCGGAGAATCAGCGGAGAGAATGTTCCCTCCATGTACGAATCTAAACTGAAGCTTTTAAATGGCTCAACAATCCACATAGAGTTGAATGCGGGACTCACCACATTTCGTGGGAGAACGGCCGATCTCGTATTCATACGAGATATAACGGAGCACAAGAATTATGAATTGCAATTGACGCAGGCAAAAGAAGCGGCTGAAGCAGCAAGCAGGGCAAAGTCTCAGTTCCTGGCCAACATGAGCCATGAGATCAGAACACCAATGAACGGAATACTCGGCATGGCCGAGTTGCTGCTGGATACGAACCTCACCGTTAATCAGCGCGAACTCGCAAAGACAGTGCTTAATTCCGGGGAATCCCTGCTCAGGGTATTAAACGACATCCTCGATTTCTCGAAAATCGAAGCGGGCAGACTTGAACTGGACAGCATCGAATTCAATCTCCGGGATACGGTTGAGGAAGCTACCGAACTATTTGCCGAACATGCACACAGGAAAGGGCTTGAACTCATATGCCATGTACAAAGTGATGTTCCGACCATTTTCGAAGGCGATCCAGATCGACTTCGGCAGGTTTTGATAAACCTTCTCGGCAATGCCCTCAAGTTCACTCATAAAGGGGAAGTGACGCTTGAGGTCAGCGCCCTTAAGGACCTCGGGGACACTTCGATCATAGGATTTGAGGTAAGAGATACCGGAGTGGGAATTTCCCCGGAAGCGCAGATAGATATTTTCGATGCCTTCTCACAGGCAGATGGGTCCATGAGTCGAAAGTATGGAGGTACCGGGCTGGGGCTCACTATCTGTAAGCAACTTTGCGAGATGATGGGGGGGAGTATTGAGGTGGAGAGCTCACCGGGCGGAGGAACTACATTCCGATTTCAGGTGCGGCTCAAAAATTCGGAAGCATCTGCTCCGAGCCACGAGGCACAGTCTGCCAGTCTACAGGGGCTCCGAGTCCTGATTGCAGATGACAACGAGACCAATCGGCGTATTCTGAAGGAACAAGCGGGATCGTGGGGGATGCTGGCTTCGAGCGCAGAGGATGGGCCTCGCGCTTTGGAAATACTCCGGAAGGCCGGCTCTCGGGGGGCGCCTTTCGATGTAGCCGTTATTGACATGATGATGCCGGAGATGGATGGGCTGGAACTCGCCGGCAGAATTAAATCGGACCCATTTATAGCCGATGTGAAGCTGATAATGCTCACATCGATTGGGGGGAATGGGAACGCCGGAGAGGTCAGAAAAGCCGGCATACTTGCCTGCCTGACAAAACCTGTCCGCCAGTCGCAACTCTACAATGCCCTCCTGGCTACCTGCACAAAAGAAACCCAACTGCACAGTTCCGTTTCTCGACCGGCCGGAAAGACGCAATTTGAAGGAGTGGTCCTCCTTGCCGAGGACAACTCAGTAAATCAGAAGGTCGCACAATCGATGCTTCAGGGTCTCGGATTAGATGTGGATGTGGTTTTCAATGGGCAACTGGCGCTCGACATGCTCGAACAAAAGGCCTACAGCCTCATACTGATGGACTGCCAGATGCCGGGGGTGGATGGCTATGAAGCTTCACGAAGGATAAGGCAGCGTGAGGCGTTTAACGGCGGGTCCCGCATTCCAATCGTTGCTCTTACTGCTTATGCCATGGAGGGTGATCGCGATCTGTGCCTTTCCGCCGGTATGGATGACTATCTAAGCAAGCCTTTTAACAGCAAACAATTGGCCGCAGTTTTGGATCGCTGGCTTGGTCACGCGAAATCATCCGTCATTGAAGCTGACACACCCGAAAAGCCGGCAACCGGCGATCCTTCATGTGAAATCAAACAATCTGAATCGTGCCCGGTTTCCATCATTGATGTCAACGCCGCACTGAAGAGGCTCGAAGGAAATGAGTCCCTCTTCGTCGAACTGGTGGCGGATTTATCGGAAATGTACCAGAATGAATTTCCCAGGATACGATCGGCACTGGAAAAAGGTAATCTTGCTGAGGCAGGTCTGCGGGTGCATTCTTTGAAGGGTGTCGCCGGCAATCTTTCGGCAGACGATCTCCAGGAGGCTGCACGGGAACTAGAAACGGCGATCCGGAGAGGAGCTATATCCGGGTTCGAAGATCTAATCGCCAGGCTGGAGAGTAGTGGAACCGCCACCATGACTTTTGCCCGGGAATTGCTGAGCTCTCGAAAGTCTCGCGCAGACCCGGGCTCCGTAAGTTCCAAGTCATTTCTTTCTTCAGCTATTCAGTTGCCGGAAAGCGCAACGGCCTCCGATATACCAGTCTTTACAGTAGACCAGGACCAGGCCTTAAAGCATCTATATCAGATGACAAAATATATCAAAGACCATGACCCCGTCGGTACGCAAAAGTCCCTGGATTCAATTGTGACCATTCTATCAGGAAACGGTGGTAATCACTTTGTCAGACGACTTTCGGACTGTTTAAGCGAATATGATTTTGATGGTGCAATGATAGCAGTTGAGGATTTGGCACGGAAAAGCAACCTCTTGCTCCCTTGACACGATGGGCCGCCATAACAGCTCGATCAGGCAGAGCGGCTGCCTGCATGATATGACGTGCGGTCTATCCGAATCAAGTTTGGAATTCGTTCCATTTAAAGATTTCAGTTTTCATTATGTGCAATCCCTTGATCGAACTTCGAAGATTCGGGTATTCTAACGCCGCTGAATAGTCCCCAGTGGACGATGGGGCTGCACGGGAAATCGGCTATTTCCACTCCACATCTATGGAGAGTATTGCATATGTCTCTCGAGCGGGGATTGATACCGCGAAAGGGCTACCTGTTTGTAGTCGCAGCGGCAATAATGTGGGCTGTATCAGGGACTTCCGGTAAGTTCCTCTTCAACCAAGGAGTCACGCCATTCCAACTCGTTCAGCTCCGAGTGACTCTTTCGGCCGCCCTCCTTTTTATTCTGCTCCTGGCCAGACGGGCGCTGCTGGAAATCTCCCTGCGCGACATTCCATATTTCGCATTACTTGGGATTTCAGGATTGGCGATGGTGATGTTCACCTATTTTTATGCAATCAGCAAAATCAACGTGGCCGTGGCAGTATTGCTCGAATACCTAGCGCCCGTTTTCATCGCCCTTTTCTATGGTATTACCGCGCCCGAAAAGCTCACTCGAGTAACACTTGCGGCGGCCGTGCTTTCGGTTTTCGGATGCTATCTGGCCGTGGGAGCCTTTAATGTAGACTTTCTTGTCTTAAATTGGCAAGGCATAGTTGCGGGCGTCTTTTCCGGTCTTTCCTACGCCTGGTATGCCATATACGGCGAGAGAGGCATGCGTAGATACGACCCCCGGACAGTAGTTTTCTATGCCTTTTTGTTTGCGAGCCTGTTCTGGAACCTTGCCCTTACGCCATTCGGGTCGTTGTTTTTGGAACGGCTGTTCCTTTTGGACTCTACAATATGGGAATAAGCCTCATCCGGTCCACCAGGGCGAGTGTAACGGCCACCCTCGAGCCGATTACCGCAGCATTCATTGCCTGGATTTTCCTCGGGGAATACCTTGGCCTGCTCCAAATGCTCGGCGGGGCGCTTGTCATTGCCTCCATTACCATTTTGCAGTTGAAGCGCGAATATGATCAGACAACCGCATCGATAATCAGAGAAAAGGCCGGGCGGCATTGAACCGGCAGGCCGGGATTGCCTGCCTGCCGCGTGCGGTTGCTTTTAGGTATTTAATGCTCGCCCGCAACCTGTCACCCCTACCGGGTGGGGCCGTGCGGTACAGTGGATGCCCATCGTGCAAAAGTTTTCAGCCGATGTGAAAGAAAAACTGGATTTATGGAATGGACCACTAAATTGACAATGTACTAGGATATGCGGGAGATAGCCAACCGCCGCAGCAGTTGATAGATCGTAAACGTGTAGGGTGCCTCGCGCTGTAATTGGGCCGACCGGGATAGTACCGCCCCACAGATTTCTTCCAACTCCAATGGGCGATTGTGCTCAAAATCCACCAACATCGAGGTTTTTATCGGGTCAAAGTGGCGGACCAACTCAAACATTTCCTTGCAGTCGGTTTCGGTCAGCAGCACCCCGTCGGCAACTGCGGCGGCCGTGGCTTCGGCCATCAGTCCATAGACAATTTGAGACAGGCCTTGGTCGCGCATGAGCGTGCCGGTATCCAGGCGGGTGAGGGCCGATAAAGGGTTCACGCCGTTGTTGATGACCAGTTTCCGCCACAGTTCGAGTCGAATGTTGTCGGTCACTCGAGTGGGAATGCCGGCCTGGTTGAAAACAGCATCCAACTGCTTGAGCAGTTCTGTCAATACAGAGGCCGCCGCAGCCGTCGGCCATTGGCCCAGCACCACCTGCGCCGGCCCAACCGCGTCAATGATGCCAGGCGCGGTCAGGTGCGAGCCGATCCGCACGGCCAGCCCTCCTAGAACTCGCTCCGCGCCCAAGCGTTTGGCCAGCACGGCTTCGTTGTCCACTCCGTTTTGTAACGAGAGCACCGGCGTGGACAACTCCCCGAGCCAGGCTGCAAGCCGGCCGGCCATGGCCTCGGTGTCAATCGCTTTGACACAGAGAATAATCAAGTCCGCTTCGGGTAGTAAGGAGCTTTGGAAAAATTCCTCCAGCGAGTAAGCTCTTACCGTGGCGTCAAACCGCCACTCGGGATGGTTAACGCGCAACCCTCGAGTTTGTAGCGCTTGCAGGTGAGTTCCTCTGGCAATAAAGGTAACCATCTGGCCATGGGCCTGAAGCCGCGCGCCGTAATAGCCGCCAATCCCGCCTGTGCCGATAACGACAAAATGCATGGTGCATTTCCTTTCTTTTC
>JBEKXG010000464.1:0-4428 GCA_049512295.1 Syntrophobacteraceae bacterium | reverse complement strand
GGGGATGGAGGCCGTCGTGAGCGGCATGCTTGCTCACAAGGCGGGAGTAGATTCCTATATTTTTGAAGGACTCCAGAAGATTGCGGGCTTTGCGCCGGTGGAACTCACAGGGTGGAGTGTAGCAGTGACTCAGCCGGCAGATGAGTTTCTTGCGCCAGTTAACGCCATTCGCAACGGGATTTTGCTGGTAGGGAGCGCCTTCCTCGGTTTGACGATCATCCTGGTTCTCTTTTTTGCCCGCAGCATTTCGAGACCCATCGCACGGGTTGTCGAGGGTCTAAATGAATGTGCCGATCAGGTAGCCGCGGCCTCGTCTGAGGTTTCTTCCAGCAGTGAATCGCTTGCCGAAGGGACTTCCGAGCAGGCGGCTTCAATCGAGGAGACCTCTTCATCTCTTGAAGAAATGTCATCCATGACAAAACAGAACGCCCAGCACGCCGGCCAGGCCAATAGTCTGATGGCCGAAACCAGCGCGGTAGTCTCCAGGGCCAATAATTCAATGGGTGAGCTGACCGCCTCTATGATCGAAATCTCAAAGTCGAGCGAGGAGACCTCCAAAATCATCAAAACCATTGACGAAATCGCGTTCCAGACAAACCTTCTGGCCCTCAACGCCGCAGTGGAAGCCGCACGGGCAGGCGAAGCGGGAGCGGGATTCGCGGTTGTAGCAGACGAAGTGAGAAATCTTGCCTTGAGGGCGGCCGATGCGGCGAAAAACACCACAAACCTCATAGAGGGCGCCCTTAGGCAGATCAAACAGGGGTCCGAAATAGCTGGCAAGACCAGGGCGGAATTTCTCCAGGTAACCGCCAACTCTACAAAAATGAGCGAACTGGTCGGTGAAATAGCGGCCGCTTCCAACGAACAGGCCCAGGGGATCGAGCAGGTCAACAAGGCTGTAGGCGAAATGGACAAAGTTGTCCAGCAAAATGCCGCCAATGCCGAAGAGTCGGCTTCGGCTTCAGAGGAAATGAATGCTCAGGCGCACCACATGAAGGTATTTGTTGAAGACCTTGTGACCATCGTTGGCGGCAAGACGAACGGGGCCGCGAGAAAAACAGGAATCGGGCGTTGGACCGATCGGGAGCAGAAAGCGCGCGACAGGCAGCCAGGCAACACGGCGCAGCCTGACGGCATGCCTGTAAAGATTGCATCCAGGGCGAATAAAGGAAACAGTAGCCTGAAAACTGCTTCGACGAGCATCGACGGCAAGCCGCAGAATTTAATCCCGTTTGACGATGCCGAAGTGGGAGACTTCTGATCCGGACATGTCAGAGTCCCCGGGGGATCCTAAGTCCCGGGGGACTCTGAAATCAAAAGTGATTATTAGTCAGGATCGAATTTGCTTCTTGATCCCCGACTTTTGTGGTAAAGTTTCGATCGTCAGCGACCAAACAACGAAATTGATCCATTTGCACATCCGGCTGACGTCCCCTTTGAATCTCCGTCCTTAATGGCCCGGTCAGGATTTGCCCTTTGAGGACGGGCCCCCATTCGAAGTGTCAGAGGCAGCTTTTGGAGAGATTGGCCCGGAGCCATTGCACAGGCCCTTCTCGGCCGTTGCCGGCTCAAGCGTTTATGTTAAAGCCTTTTTGAACGCTATTAGCCGGCTTCGCGCAATCTTTTCGACCTATCCGGCAACCTCAAAGCACAAGATGTGTGGGAGCAAGTTATGAAACACACCAAACTTTACTGCGTCCTATTGCTTCTTGGCCTCTTGAGCGCGCTTCTGCTTTATTCGGCTTATACCGAGGTCAGGCAAAAGACCATCGATCAACTGAATAACCACCAACTGACTCTTGGGAAGGCGGCCGCCAAGGGTATCGAAGGCTTCTTCGATCACCTGGCCCGGCTGCTGAATGCACTTTCCAGGGTAGATTCCATTGTTGCCCTTGACGAGCATGGGAAAGAACTGATGGAGGTTTTCTATCAGTCTCATGCCGGGGAAATCATATCTTTTGCCCGGATGGATGCCAATGGGCGGATCATCCACGCCTTCCCATTGATCACGAACGTAATCGGGACAGATTTGTCCGGCCGGGAGTTCGTTCAACGGTTAATGAAGACGCACAGGCCGGTCGTGAGTGATGTCTTCATGTCTGCGTCGGGATTCGAGAGCATAGCATTCCACGTACCTGTATTTAACAATGATGTATTCGACGGCTCCCTGTCTGTTTTGATACCGTTCGATCACCTTGCAAGGAGGTATCTGGAGGACATCAAGCTCGCCGAGGATGGATACGCCTGGATGATAAGCCGCAAAGGGGTGGAACTCTATTGCCCCGTTCCGGATCATGTGGGCAAGAGCGTTTATGAGAACTGCAGGGACTTTCCCACTATCCTCTCGATGGCCGATGAAATGGTTCAAGGCAGGGAAGGGCAAACAACATACCTTTTCGACAGAATTCGCGGCGAGACCATCGAGTCTGCAAAAAAGCATGCAGTGTATCTTCCCGTTCACCTGCCGGACAACTACTGGTCCATAGTCGTTGCCACACCTGAAAGCGAGGTCCCGGGGATTATACATGGATTCAGAAACAGGTGGCTTCTCATTGCCGGTGTCATGCTGATTACCGGTGTTTTTTGTTCCTATTACCTGGGCCGCGCCTTCATGATTGTGAAGGGAGAAGCAAATCGGAAGAAAATCGAGGATGAACTTCGAGCGGCGTTGACAAGGGCCATGGATGAGAAATCCAGGTCGGAATCCATTATTGCCGGCATGAGCGACGGGTTGACTATTCTGGATAGAAATTTCAAGGTTGTCTATCAGAATGAAATTTCCAAAGAGCATCTTGGAATCCATGTGGATGAATACTGCTACAGGGCGTTTCATAATAGGGACCATATCTGTGAGGAATGTCCCGTTGTCATGTGTTTTGGCAATGGAAGCATGCATAAGAAGGAGGATGTCGGGGTAAGAGGTGATAAAACCATTTATGTCGAAATTGCGGCCGCACCGCTGAAGAAAGCCACGGGGGAAGTGATAGGAGCTATCGAAGTTTCAAGAGATATAACCGAGCGCAAGCGGGCCGAGCAGGCGCTGAAAGAGAGCGGGCAACTGCTTCAGAGCATCATCCATGGCTACCCTATTCCCGCCTTTGTGATACCCGCGATGAGGAACTCGAATCAAAATACCAACATGTCACGAGAAAGGGCGGCGTTCTCTATGCGCAAACTTACGTTCCCCGTGTCTATGGAGGCCGAGGGGCTTATGTGCTTGCGACCGCAGCCGCGCTGTTCGACGCCCATGGAAACCGCGTGGGAGCCATCGAATCCATCCGCGACATTACCGAGCAAAAACTGGCGGAGCAAGCGCTGAAGCGGAGTGAGGAAAAATATCGCGAGTTGGTCGAGAATGCAAACAGCATCATCCTGAGAATGGACAACATGGGCATCGTGACTTTCATAAACGAGTTTGCCCAGCGCTTTTTCGGCTACAGCGAAGAGGAAATAACCGGTAAGGACGTGGTAGGCACTATTGTTCCACCTGTTGAGACGACCGGGCGGGATCTGCGGTTGCTGGTCGAGGATGTCGCGCTGAACCCGGATCGCTGCACCAGCAACATCAGCGAAAATATGCGCCGCGGAGGGGAGAGGGTCTGGATCGCCTGGACCAACAAGCCCATTCGGTATGAAAAAGGGCGGGTTGTGGAAGTCCTTTGTGTGGGAAATGACATCACCGAGCGCAAGTGGGCGGAAGAGGCGCTCAAAGAATCCCAGCAACAGCTCGCGGACATAATCGACTTCCTGCCTGATGCGACCTTCGTCATCGACAGGGAAGGAAGGGTCATAGCATGGAACCGCGCCATGGAGGAAATGCTGGGGATAGGAGCGGCCGATATGCTTGGGAAAGGCGACTACGAATATGCCCTGCCCTTTTACGGTGAACGACGACCTATCCTCATCGATCTCGTTTTTGAACAGCGGGAAGAATTCGAAACAAAGTATGAGAACATGAAACTAAAAGGCGGCGTGCTGGCGGCAGAGGCCCATATACCTTCGTCCAGGGATGGTGAAAAGTATCTTTTCGGGACGGCGAGCGCTTTGTATGACTCCAGGGGAAATGTTATCGGAGCGATCGAATCGATACGCGACATTACCGAGCAAAAGCTCATGGAGGTAGCGGTTGCCCGGGCGGAGGAAAGATTTAGGGACATATTCGAAAATTCCGTAAGTGGTATATATCAAGTTAGCCTGGAGGGACGTTTCCTGCGCGTCAATATGGCTATAGCCCGTATCCTCGGCTATGATTCGCCCGCGGAGGTTCTGAGTGCGGTAAGTGATGTAACTGATCTCTATGTCCATCACGAGCGCCGATCCGATCTGCTCCGCATAATTGAAGAGCATGGATTGGCCCGGGAATTCGAGGTCGAGTTTTTCAGAAAGGATAAGAGTGTTGTATGGATTAGCCTCAATGTTCGCGCCGTT
>JBEKXG010000463.1:0-4431 GCA_049512295.1 Syntrophobacteraceae bacterium | reverse complement strand
GTCATAGTAGCGCTCCTCAACCGCGAGTGGGAGAAAATAAATGACTATGAGCAGGCGGTGCGAAATACCCTCAATAAGCTCAAAGGCTCTTACGCGGTCGTGATCGTAAACGAACGGGAACCCGACCGTCTGGTCGCCGCCAGAAAGGAAAGCCCGCTCATTCTGGGGTTTACCGAAAACGCCTTTTTCCTCGCATCCGATGTCCCGGCCATATTGCCCTACACTCGCGACGTAGTTTACCTGAATGACGAGGAGGTCGTCTTTGTCTCCAGGAGCAGTTACCGCATAGAGTCGCTCCACGATGGGGCCCGGCGCACCCCCAAGCCTCACCGGGTGGACTGGAACCCGATTATGGCCGAAAAGGCCGGCTACAAGCATTTCATGCTAAAAGAAATCTACGAACAGCCCAGGGCCGTCATAGATACTTTCCGCAGCGTTGTCGATCTTGAGAGCAAGCAGGTCAGTTTCCCGGAACTAAACCTGGATGGAGCGCTGCTGGACACAATCGAGAAAGTCTACCTCGTAGCCTGCGGCACTTCCTACCATGCCGCGCTGGTGGCCAAGTATATGATAGAAAGCCTTTGCAGGGTCTCCGTGGAGGTGGACCTCGCATCCGAATTCCGCTCGAGGGACCCCATTTTGAACGACAAAGTACTCCTGCTGGTGATAAGCCAGTCCGGGGAAACGGCCGATACCAGGGCCGCCCTGAAGGAAGGACTGGATAAGGGCGCGCATTGCCGGGCAATCGTGAACGTTGTCGGGAGCAGCATAGCCAGGATGGCCCAGGGGGTGATCTATACCCATGCCGGACCTGAAATCGGGGTGGCTTCAACCAAGGCCTTCACAACCCAGCTAGTCGCCCTATATCTTTTCGCGATCTACTGGGCCGTTCAAACCGTCAAACTGCCGGCAGGTTCTGTCGGCCAATATATTCAGGATCTGGTCGAACTTCCGGGCAAAATGGAAAAAATTCTCTCCGATACGGACAGGATAAGCGCTTGGGCCAGAAGATTCAAAGACTACAAAGACTTTCTCTACCTTGCCCGCGGTCCGCTCTATCCCATCGCCCTGGAAGGCGCGCTCAAGCTCAAGGAAATCTCTTATATTCATGCCGAAGGGTATGCCGCAGGCGAGATGAAACACGGCCCCATAGCGCTCATCGACGCTGAAATGCCGGTCATGGTCCTTCTGAAGCACGGACCCCTTTACGAAAAAATGATCTCGAATATCCAGGAAGTTAAGGCCAGAGACGGCATCATTCTCGCCCTGATCGAAGGTGAGACGAGCGAGATCGTCGGACCGGCCGAAAACCAGTTCGTCATTTCCCCTTCATCGGATTGGCTCTCGCCCGTGCTCTTCAGCCTCCCGCTGCAACTGCTGGCGTATCACGTGGCGGTGCTTCGCGGAACCGACGTCGACCAGCCGAGAAACCTGGCCAAGAGTGTGACGGTGGAATAAACCTCGCGGGATTTCCTGAAATCGCCCCTTCCACCCCTTTATGAAGGGGGGGAAGGGGCGATTTTCTCGATTCATGATGCCTGGATATTCTCCACTCTTTCTTGATACCGGATACTGGTGCAGCATCTCTGAAATAGTCCGATACTATGACTCCCCCAAAATTGAGCATGTGGGGGTCGATATGGCAACCATTTAGATATCCGATAACTTACGAAATGCTACACTAAATGCTATCGATATTAATAACAATAGCATCTCCCTTGCCCTCTAACTTATGTGAAAGGAATTCCTTGTATGCCTGGTCACTGCCAAGTACATGGTCAGTATACCAATCTTGCAGATAAAATATAATTGTTCCTAATGACAGCGTACCGTCTTCCTCAAGGCCATGGGCCATCGCAAAAACTTCCTCAACAAACGTTTCATGCTCTTTTTTTTGCTGTAAGCTTTGTGGGTAGCCGTATTTGTCCAAATAGTCTTCTTCAGTTTTGAAGTGCTTCTCCGCGTAACGAATCATTGCGTTAAGGGAACCGAAAGCTTCTGATTTTCCTGTATTTCGAGCATCTGCCAATTCGCCAATTTTATTGATCAACTCAAGAATCTCACGATGTTGGGCATTGAGTTCCTGAACACCCACCGAGAAGCTCTCCTTCCATTCCATTCTCGCATAAGGAAACCATTTAGATATCGGGCAACTTGCGAAATGCTACGCCAGGTGGTGGATACCGGATACTGGCTCACCGATTCCCCGGCTCGCCCGCGCTTTTTTCACTTCGCATGAATATAGAGAAGGCTTCCGCCCTTGATCTTGTCGATCACATTTTCGGCAACCTCCATTGGAATGGCGGGGCACCCGAGGCTGCGCCCGAGCCTCCATCGGTTGGCGGCTATGGCCCCTGGGCCGGCGTAGCGGGCGCCGTGCATCACGATTCCGCGGCTGCATGCATTGTCGTTTATATCCTTTTGAAGCCCGTGGAGTTCCAGGCTCGGGCCGTGAGCGCCCGAGTATTTACCTCCAGTGCGGAAAAAACCTACCGGGGTTTGATACGATTCCGGCCGGTTGGAAAACCTTGTCGCATAAAGCCAGCCCGAGTTCTTCCCATGAGATACCAGAAATCTCTGCACCCCTCCGGACTCCAGGTCGATCAAAAATAGCCGCCTGCTGGTGGAGGGCTTCGTGTAGTCTATGATCGTTATGAAACGCCTGTTGCTGAATTGGGACCGGTGCGCTCTTAAGAACTGGACGGCTTTGAGGTAAGCTTCCCGGGGCAGGTTCCCATCCCTTGCCGGCGGACGTGGCGGAAGGGGCCTGAGAATGGTCCTGGAAAACCGGTATGGCCAGTCACCTGGCCATGGGAGCAAAATAATCGAAGCGGCCACCGCCAGTGAGAGCAGCCAGTATATTGCCCTGCGCATAGTTCGATACCTCACTGAAGGCAAATGATTCCTCCCGCGTTGCCTGAAGGCGCCTGATATAATAAAACGAACCCTGTGGAAATGGAACACCGATGGACGCAAATAGGGAGAATGCCTCGCGGAGCGCAGACTAGACCGAGCACAGCGGAGTAGAACCGCCGATAAAGACTGACTCGGAGATGAGGAGATGGGGAGACGGTTTTGTGTCCGCATCCCCGTGTCTGCTTTTTTAATGGGACCGCTCCACTTTGGCGACACTTTGGCAATTGACATATCTCGCAAGACCTGCTAGTTAAGGGTCCTGGAACCAAGCTAGCTGCAGGGCGCCAGAGGGCGCCCTTTATATTTTGGGTTATATTGCAAGGCGGGCCTGAAGATGGGACGGGACAAAGGACGCGTTATAATGGAAGGCAAAGGCATCGAGGCCGCGCTGGAGCGCCTCTCCGGGGAGATAATCGCCTCGACGAAAGACCCCGGTAAGCTTGCCCTGGTGGGCATTCATACCGGCGGCGTCTTTCTGGCCAACAGGATCGCGGCCATTATATCCCGAAGACTCGCGGTCCAGATACCAGTCGGAACCCTCGATATAACTCTCTACAGAGACGACTGGACGCGCCTGCACACTCAGCCCATGCTGAAGGGAACAAACCTTGCCTTTCCAATCGATGACCTTGAGATGGTGCTCATCGACGACGTGCTCTACACGGGAAGAACGATCCGCGCCGCCCTCGACGCCTTGATCGACTATGGCCGCCCTAGGAGGGTCCAGGTGGCCGTCCTCGTGGACAGGGACCACAGGGAACTGCCCATCTGCGGTCAGTTTGTGGGGATTGCCCTGGATACGAGCGCCGATGAGCAGGTAAACGTGCTCCTTAGCGAAAAGGATGGGGTGGACCGGGTGATGGTCGAAACGCCGAAAAGCCGGCCGGTTGTTCGGTGAACTTAATGCTTAAAAGTTAAAACGTTTTGTGCTAAACATCCAAAGTTGAGCGGGAGTAGCTCAGTTGGCTAGAGCATCAGCCTTCCAAGCTGAGGGTCGCGGGTTCGAAGCCCGTCTCCCGCTCCAGTTTTTCAATGCCAAATCGGCAAGTTTCTGCCGAAGACTTCAAGCCTTCACCGTGACTTTCCTACAAACTCCGTTTCAGCTCAGCGTGAGATAATTAGAACCCGTGTCGGCGAATGCCGCAGCATATCCTCGTCAGTGAACCCCGGCCGGTCCTGAGCGGCCGCGCAGACCCTTCAGCACCAGGAGCGCTGGTATGCATAGCAGACAAACGAAGGCAAGGAGCCGTAAGTTATCCATGTATGCCAGCAGGGTGGCCTGCTGGACCGCCAGACCGTACATCTGGCACATGTAAAAAGCAAGGGTGCCGATTGGCAGATTGATATAAAAGATCCATCGCCAGGAATAATTATCCGTTATCCAGCCGCCCAGAGTGGGGCCAATTATCGGTGCGACCACAACGCCCATGGCGAAAATAGCCATGGCCACACCGCGTCTTGCCGGGGGGAAGCTTTCCTTGAGGATGGCCTGGGAAATCGGCTGAAGCGTTCCAC
>JBEKXG010000462.1:0-4434 GCA_049512295.1 Syntrophobacteraceae bacterium | reverse complement strand
GCTTCAGCAGGTAGTTGCGAAGCTGCTCGGGGTCGGTGTAGTCCAGCATCTCGACGATCCTCTCATCGAGCTTCACTTTCCCGAGTCCGCGAGACGTGAACCCGCCAAGCCTGAATCCGTTCTCCCATTCCGCCAGAACGGCACCGACCAGAGCCAGTTCCTCGTCTTGCGGATTCTCCAGATCGATCGATATGGAGTAAATCGCTCCATGCGGTGCCACTTCAAAATCGTACTTCGCTCCGGGCCGAGCCGTTTCCGAATCGCGGTCGATGCATACCCCATCGCGCACCTGGACGCTTTGCGCCCAGTCCTGCAAACGACCGTCGCTGAAAAAGACGCGGGACGCCTGCATGGGGGAGCCGAACAGTTTGCAGACATCACATGTATGGCCTTTCAGCCATTCAATCCTGGCTGCTTCGTCCTCAAGCGATTTGATTTTCTTGGAGATGGGTTCACTAGTCCGGTACGCTTCATCGCTCACGCAATCGACACCGGAAAGCTTCCCGTCCAGCAGGCATGCTGAAAGCCTCAGGTAGCCGGCGAGCCGTTCAGCCAATGCCCTGAAATTCCCCTTTAAAGTCGACCCTGGCAGGACGGGACTTCCGTCGATTTCTTTCAATATCCCCATGTCCGTCGCCAGCTCGCCTTCTTTGCCTGACCCGATGTGAAATGCGGTTTCAAACGTGAGCGTTCCGGTGATCTTCACTTTGCTATGCAACTCTTTCCTACTGCTCATCTTCCTACTCCATGCCTGGTTCTGTAAAAGTAGTGACAGTTGAAATGCTCGAAATACGTGGCCAATGCGGCTTCAACAAGCCTGGAGATTATTTCCCTGTTTGCCTTTCTTACCTGCCT
Source organism: Syntrophobacteraceae bacterium (assembly GCA_049512295.1). Classification (GTDB taxonomy): domain Bacteria; phylum Desulfobacterota; class Syntrophobacteria; order Syntrophobacterales; family Syntrophobacteraceae; genus SbD1. The sequence goes on along the minus strand of JBEKXG010000462.1, from coordinate 3,579 downwards.
TCCCTCAACCTTTCCCGGCGATGTCGCCTCATCCCTGAGAAACCGTGCATCATTCACCTCTTTTTGCGCTGACGAGTAGAGCGAGAAATCGGGATTGGGCCTTCCCGGCTTCTCGATGATAAGGGTGAGAAGGAAGTCCCAGAATTCCTTATTTTCGGGCTTCGTATTCTTCTCTGTCTGCTTCTCGGCCAACACCTTCAGGGCGTTGAGCCCGCCAGCCGTGATGACTGCGGGAATAGAGTGGATCTGGGCCTTTTCGATTCTTCGCTCGTGGTCGTCGAGGTACTGATCGACGGCACGGCAGGCGTTCTCCCGCAGGAGTTCGTCAAGGAAGAGATGGTATTTAAAGGATTTGAGATACTCATCTATCGTCATCTTTAATCTCTCTATCCGCCTCGAACACGGCGTAAACGTACTGGGCCACGACCTGCCTGGCCCAGCCTCGGGCAAGTCTCAGCTTGACGTTCAAAAGGCTTTGCGGTTGCCCCTTGGAGATCTCCTTCGCTCGCTCCTCGAGCGTATTCAACTGTTCGAGCAGCAGGGGAGCCGTTTCGGACCACTTCTTTTCCTTATCCTTTTCCTTTCCGGCCTGGTTCTTGATGTAATTGAGGATCTCCGAGAATCGGGTCGTCGATGCAACGAGTGTTTCAAGCCCTCGCACCTGGGCGTTCTTCATCTTGACCGCTGCGAGGTCATTGCCCGCGCGTTTGGATTCGCTGTAGAAATCTTCCAGGAAGTTATCGACTTTTCGAAGTATTGCCGGGTTAAGCACCGGTGTGGCCGTGGCTATATTACCCATCAGATTACCTCCTCAATCTCATGCAAACAGTCGCAAATAGAAACCTTGCCGAAGCCTTCTTCCCTACGCAAGCCGATCCCTCCGGTCAAAAGGCCCGCAAGGAAATTTTCCAAACCATTTAGATTGTCAGCTTCCAACCCTGGATGGCGAAAGAGACAAACACTTCCCATGGCAAGACCCGTATCGTCGGGCTTGGGGAGCCCCCATGCCGATTGCCATCCCCGGACGATTCGGGCTTTGGCAACTCGAAGGACCGGCTCCACGCCGGGAAAGGGCAGGGTAATTTGGGGGGACGCACGAAGGAAAGCATCCACCAGGATTGCCGGCGATTCCAGCTTCAAGCTGAAATAAATACCCGCAGGCAACTCGATCTGAAATAGCCGGCCAAGTTTCCCCCTCAGAGCCAAGTTCCATCCCTTCAGATCGAAGGTGGGAGGGGAAGCCTCCTCAATGGAGAGTTTCATCTCGCCAAAGCCCCTCGTTCGATCCCCACCGGCAAACACTGAGCTGTATTCAACCAACGCCTTGAGGATGCGGAGGTGCTCATCATCCAGAAAGACACCTCCGCACAGCGATTGCCTGTGAAATTCTTCGCCATCTGGCTCATGGCTGGTGGGAGAGCGCTTGTGGAAATCCGCGATCATCTGCAGCGCAAAAAAAATCGAGGGAGCCACTGTTCCCGTTGCGCGATCTATTCCGGTATGGCGCTGGTAGAGCAGCGTCGAATCGGATTTGCGGCTATAGATGACGTCTCCACTCCAGAAGCCCCCAAACGGCTTCATGTCGTGATTGCACTCGGGGCACCTGCCGAAATCGGTACCGGCTGCCTTGCCGCTGAGGTGGCTGTAAACAGCCGCTGCCAGATTATCAGCCACCCCATGGCCGCCCTGGCCCAGGAATCCTGGATGGCGCTTGCAGGAAGCGGCTGTCAGCGGCAGAACCTTGGGAATGGTTTCTGAAGAATCCGAGGGAAACAGATTAGGGAAGTGTACTGGCTGATCGAGGAAAAGGTGTCTGAAATCCGGGTCTTCGGGACTTGCTCCCATGCGGAGGTAGGTGGCCGCCACGCTCCCGCGTAGTGTGCTGCCGGGGAGATAGTCCAACGCCGTTGGGGCATTTGACTGGCGGTCCTGCTGAATCATGAGAGGCGAGAGGAGCTGTGCGGTCAGGCGGTAATACTTCATGGGCAACCCCTCCCTTTGCTTTCGTCCTCAGAAGAGAAAAGCTCCGGTGCGAGTCCTGCATAGTATTCCAGGTAATCGAGGACATCATCCAGTGAAATCTTGGCATCGTTGTATTGTATGAGATCTATGTCCACTTGCACGCGCCCGCCCCCGGTGCTCTTATCGCCGCCTAGGCGCTCTACCCCGAGAATCCCCGCGATAAGAAGACAGAACGCAAGAGGAATGTCGCCGGGCTGTGAGCAGAGCAGGTTGCGGCACTGACCGTCTATTTGTGTGTTGAACCGCATATCCATATAGGTGGAGGGGAGTGCATATTCGGTGCTGAAAAGGTGTTTATCCTTGACGGTGCCTAGCTTGCGATTCATCATGACTCGCGTCTGAAAAAACCTGTCGTAGCTCGGTGCCTCCTTCAGTCGAGCATCCCGGAAGAAAAGCCGGCCCCCTTCGTATTTCGTGCCGAAGATGGCTTCCACCTGGGAATTCACGCACTTGAGCGGCCTGAAAGCGTCGGGATGGCTCAGCCTGGCATCGTGGGGGTCGCAAGGTTCCGGAAATCCCAACGTTCGAGACAGCCTTTCGCAATTCTCTCTGACTACGCCCTTTAGCGTGCTCCCGGGAATATACGGCAGGTTCCGGGCATCCCTTCTCATGAGGCGATCGATCAGAAAGCTCGCTTCACCGGAACCGCAGTGCCATTTGGATTGAAAACAAATCGACAGCTCAAGCTGGATAGTGTGCATTCGGCTCTCCCATATTTTGTCAGTGAGGCCCTGCGCCCTCCTCGCGTACGAATTCCGTGAGCTCGATCAGGTCGACCAGGACTGTCGTCAATCCTGAGTCGTCCTTTTTCCAGGGCATCATCTCCCCCGCGCACCCAAATCGGTCCAGTATCTCCCAGATCGTCTGACGGTGCTGATCATTTCGCGTTCGGACGAAGAGCCTCAAAAATTCGATCATGGCGTTTGTCTTGCCGAGCGACGGAGCAAAGCCAAACCGCTTGAGGCGACTACGAGGAATTCTGTCGCGCACGAGCCGTTTCGCATACTCCAGCAGTGCCTCGGCCTCGTTGAGCGAATAGGGCTTGCGGTACAGATACAACGGTTCCTTGCCCCTGATTTGCAGATGGTCCTTTCGGCAGTCACCAACTCGGACCTGGTTGAAGTACGAGGCAAGGTGGTAGTCAATATACGTTGGTGCGTAGTATGTTCCGGGGTCAGCTTCTGAATCACTGCTTCCGGCCTTCTTGGCGGATTTGAGCAGTTCTTCGGCTTGGTCGAGCATAATGGAGAAAGGCGTGTGGCTTTTGCCGAAAGCAATGCCGAAGGAAATGGTAAGGCCTTTGCCACCCAAGAGATCTCTAAAATAGGGGACTTCCGAAAATCTCTTCTGAGTGTTTGCCCAGAATATGCGTGCCGCGCTGATGGCAAAGGGGAATGCGGCCTCCGCCGTCGTATAGACCAGGAGATCATCGCCGCCCAGGAGGAGGATATCAACGGGCAAAATGCCTTTCCGAGCTAAGCCGTCGGCATCGAAAAAGGTCTCATTCTCTGCGATGGCCTCATGGCACGCCTGACGAATGGATTCATCGACGACCTT
>JBEKXG010000461.1:0-4434 GCA_049512295.1 Syntrophobacteraceae bacterium | reverse complement strand
ACGCGCAAAGCCAATTGGTTCGGCAGATGTGGCGGGTTTCCGGATGGGCGTAAGTGAGTACAGTATGCGGGCCTGTCCCCTCCTGCCCAGAATCTGTCTGGAAGAGGTGCAGGGAGGAATGAAAAGGTGAGCGCTTGTGTAATAGGGCATATCGAGGTCAAGGACCAGGCAAAATGGAGTGAATATCGAAGCAAAGTCCCGGCCACTCTTGTTGAATGGGGAGGGGAGGTTATCTTTCGGGGCCGAAGGGGCAGAGTGTTTAGCGGTGAACATTCGCACTCTGATACCGTGGTGATCCGGTTTTCTGACGCCTCCTCCGCCGAAGGATGGTACGATTCTGCAGCCTATCAGGCGCTTATCCCATTGCGGGAGCAGGCTGCCGACCTTGTCCTGATCTGTTTCGAAGCATAACCGGAGGAGATATTCTTTAAGGCCCGCTTATTAAGGGCCGCGACATACTATGCGGTTGGCTGACGCTGAGACCTGTTTCGGAATGGCCTTCGGCATTATGGAATTGCAGACTTTCCGAACTCAAAGATTTCGGCTATATAGAGCAAAGCGCGTTCACCAGCAAATACAGGCTCGGCATCCGTTTTTTTGAAGTAGGTCACATTGTCGCCCAGTGCTGGGAAGTACGCACGGTCGCTGCCCCGTACATCAACAAACTTTTGTAAGAAAGTGGCCCCCGAAGTACGAAAGCAGCTTCGGGAGGCCATTGCTGTCGGCGGGGCCGGTATGCGCCTGGTAGATGAGCCTTTCGTATACCTGGATAAGAACTTCGTCCGAATGTTTGCGGGAATATCAGAAGTTGTCGGCAGAGCATACTCGATGAACGGACGTGTTGTCGCCGTTCAGATTCGCGGGGAGACCGGCCCGATAGCCGAAGAAGCGGTGTTGGCCTGCAGTGCCGGTGCCGGCGTGCTGATGGTGGATACCGGAAGTGTGAAGGATCTTCGTGTGGTGGTGGATGCCGCCTACTGCCAAGGTTTCAGACAGCGGGTGAAAATAGCTTTTGGAGGTGGTGTCACCTCGGAGAGGCTGGAAGAAGTTGTAGCCGCCGGTGCAGATATAATTGATATCGGGAGGGCAATCATCGACGCACCGATTCTCGATTTCCGGCTGGACGTTCAACAACGGGGTTGCACAAAAATAACACCGTTGGATGAAATAAGGCTGTAAGCAGCGCAGTTGAATATTTGCCAACTCCATTTGAATATCCGGAATTATGCCTCAATGGAGTGGAACCTTCTCGAAAAAACCACTTTCTGGCATGATAGCCCACTTCATGCTCCAACCCTTACAAGCCGCCTGATGCGCCAGGCGGGGCCTTGAATCAGTTGACGCTCTCGCCCCAGAATGCCGCATCCCGAATCATGTGCAGCAGATTGTAGGCAAGGCATCCTACGAAAGCCTTGCCTGATTTGCCAGCACTCCACGCCCCGCGAGGTTCGTCTTATCCCATCTGAGGGTGTTCTTCCCTTCTTTTATCCGGTTTTCAATCTCAGCTCGACCATTGTAGATCGTAATTACCTTGTGTGCTTCGATATTCGAGTTCGTCACAATGAAACCTACACGAGAGAAGAGTTCGCCAACGTGTCATTTCTTTTGGCAACTAATGCGCACGATATTTTATCTTGTCCACCATTTCCAGCGGCAGCCCTCTCTGACGCAGCCACTTCGGCAGAAGATCTCGTTCTACCTCCACTGCCACTTGAGGGGCAGTATCAAGCAGAAAACCTACTAGTGAGTTGCTTGCATTTATGCCTTCCCGGGCGCCATCAAAAATAATGACATTTTTTGTGCCCGCTGCATGATAAGCAAATTGCGCTGCCGCCCTCAAATTATCCGCTGTTAGCGCGTAGTTCATATACTCGCTATTTTGCGGGCAATTTCTGTATAACTCGGCCATTTTCTCGCCTACCATGACTGTGGGCAAATGTTCAGCGAAGAAATTACTCGGATATCCTTTGAACGAGTAATTGTTGATCACCATTTTGACCGACGGGTTTAAGAAAGGCACATCAGGATATAGACGCTCACCGTCCACACCAAACGCCATCTCCGAGTAGAAGCAATAGGGAGTCAAAGGGCTGTCCAAATCAAACTGGTCTACACTCGCTGAAAGGAAGTTTCCAAAAATAAGACCGCCGCCAAAAGTATAGGGAACCGGACCAGGACAATCCAGTATCGCGATACATTCGGGAATTTTTCCCAGGAGCGTTACAACTTTGCCATATTCCAAAAGGCTCTCCACCGTGATTCGGTCATTTAGCGCGTGGAGATCATTATCCGAGTCGACTCCTGTGATACCCGCCGGGAACGCTTTTAAAATAGAAGTGAATGCATACTTTTTCTGAACCATCTCGGAATCAAATATCGCCCGCGCGACAAAATTAGCCCCTCTTGGACCAAGATTGTGGTGATAAGTGGAACGGGTCTCTATTCGAGCATAGGACATTCCAAAAGGTTTGATGATTCTGTCGACCATGCGATGAAAATGTACTTCCCTGATATCCGTATTATGGGTGTGAATGATCCAGTCGGCATCGTAGACCTTGTTGAGGCCATAGAGGGTGCCGATGCTTGTTTCAATGGGAATCCCTCTGTCAATGGGGGCCACGCCACAGGCTTTCCCGTCAAAATACTCGTCGATGCCAAATTTCTTGATCTGCTCCTCAGACTCCCTGAAACGCAGTCCAACGCCACCGCGAAAGCGTATATCTTTTGCCTCCGTTCTTTTCTGCACAACGTCTTTTATCGTCCGAACCATCTCGGCATATGGCTCCCCCCCCAGGAGGAGGAAACTGTGGTGGGAAGCCAATATATTCACGGAATCATTTGGTTTGATCATGGACATGTCCACATTTTGAAGCGAAGCTTCCGTGGCCTCTCGAATGCCATTCAAACCCCGTTCGCCAGGGAAGATAACCGGAAATAACCGTTCCGGGAAAAGCTCAACGTTCAGTACACTTCCTATATCCGGAAGGTCCCTTGCGCGCATGCGCACCTCGGTACCAATACCGTATTGGGATGGAGACAGAGGCAGTGGTTCCAAAGGTGGATGATGAGTAGACATTTTGTTCCTCCTTATCGATCTATTTGGTAAAGCACACCAGATCATCGTAGCTTTTGACTTATTGCAGCGGGTTTTCTGCACCGTTTAAACAGAACCAGGCCATCATAATCATATCACTCCGGCTTTTTCCCCCAGCGGCCAACCCGCTCTTCACGGATCAGTTCCTCGTAATAGGCCTTATCTTCCTCGAACCTAAACCCACGCCCCTCACATTCTTCGACTACATGGCTCGGGATCTCCCACAGAGTCGGAACCGTGTGATACCAAACATGAGACTGAGGTGAAACGCCAAGTTCGCGACCTGCGGCCTGCATCAAGCGGAATATGGGCTGGATGCATAACACACCGCAACCGGTCCTGGCCCCCGTCATCTTAGAAACGTCCTCCGGGGTTTTCGCCCCTTTTACGATGGCCGCTGCGATCTCCATGGCCCGTGTAGACGTGCAAAAACATACAATTGATTCTGGATGCATTTTGGCCCTGACACAAATATCCCTCACCTGCTCTTTGATGCGGTCCTCTACTTCAACGCGTACCGTATAGGACTCATCCAGTTCTTTGAGTGAAATAGCCACGGATGGACAGCGAGAACTGCAGTTGCTACACCCTCGGCAGTCCTCCTGATGAAAATCGGGAGCGACTCCGCAGTGAAGACATCGCTCCGTTTCCCTCAGACACTCTTCTTCGGTTGCAGTTTGATGGATCTCACGAAAACTGGAGACAGCGCTGTCCACAGGAATCCGTGGCGGAACCAGCTTCGGCAGGACGTCGCAATAATCCAGGTTCATTTCATCGACAGAGACGACTCGTTCCTCCGATGGGCGCTCGATAGTTCGGCCCAGGAGGTAGTCTTCGATTGCCCGGGCGGCTCTTCGACCGGAACCGATGGCGTGAGCCACACTTCCCCGGCCCGTCACAATATCACCACCGGCAAATACTTTGGGTATGGAGGTCCGTCCCCACGAATCGGCCTCAATCTTATCCCCTTCACATTTGAGCTGCAGAGGATACCCCTCCAGGTCTCCAGTCTCCCCGATACAATGGATCACCGTGTCTGCCGCTATCCTGAACTCGGAGCCCGGAACAGCGACAAGCCATCTCCGGCCATCCTTCTGAGTATCACCCAATTTCATCCGGATACACTCCATCTCTTTCAGACTGCCTTTCTCCAATATGTACCGGACGGGGGTCACCAGGGTAAGAATCTCGAGGCCTTCTCTTTTCAATTCGTCAATTTCACTGGCAATAGCGGGCATGTCCTCTTCTCTTCTCCGGTAGACAACCGTGGGTTTGGCATTAAGCCTCAGCACGGTTCGGGCGGAGTCAATGGCACTATTCCCGCCGCCAACGATCAGAAC
>JBEKXG010000460.1:0-4447 GCA_049512295.1 Syntrophobacteraceae bacterium | reverse complement strand
GCGGAAGCAGGGAGGCATGAGAATGGTATCTTCCACCGAATGGACATCGGGCTGAGCGATACGGTTATTTCGGACATGTCATTGGCAGGAAGGATATTATGCCCTTTGAACCATAAATGGAGATAGCCATGACCACGAAGGCAGACGGCGTTCCCGGCATTAGCGCCACCAGTACCAAAAAAGAAATACTCGATGCGTACAACAATCTTCTCAAGGCCCTTGAAACCAGGGCACAAACAGAGCTCAAGCCCGAGAAAGCAAAAGTGGAGCGCGAAAAGCAAGATGTTGTACAAACCGCCGACGCGCTCTCGACTCATGCGGTGATCAAGACGGTGAACGAGCTGATAGGCGAAACCGGCAAGGCATTGACCGACATTGCCGTCAAACTCCAGGGAGAAACGGAACGCTACAATAAGCTAAAGAGAGCGATCGAGATCAAGGAAGCCGAACTGCGGGAGCTTTTTGAAATTGAAAAATGCGCATTCACTCTGGCCGCTCTTATCGAAGCGCAAAAGCAGCAACGATTGTCGTTCGAGGATGAAATGGCCCGGCGCAAAGATCTGCTTGACCAGGAGATAACCCAGGTGAAGGCCGGGTGGGAGAGTCAGAAAAAACAATACGCCGAAGAGTTGAAGGAACAGAGGGAGCAGGAGGATAAGCGGCGGCGTCGCGAAAAGGAGGAATATGAATATAAGCTGGCGCGTGAAAAGGAACAGAAGATCAACGCGCTCAATGACCAAATAAGTAAGCTTGAAAAGGAGATCAAGGAAAAGAGGGAAGAGTTTGATAAACAGACGGAGGCCAAGGAAGTGGAACTCAAGGGGCGGGAGGAGGCAGTAGGCGAGCGCGAGAAGGTGATGAACGATTTGCAGACAAAGGTCGCCGCTTTTCCGATGGAGATCGAAAGCGTTGTGGACAAAGCGGTCAATGAAGTAACCATCAAGATTACCTCTGAGGCGGCCAAAAATGAGCAACTGCTGATGAAAGGATTTGAAGGCGAGAAAAATGTTCTTCAAGCCAGGATCGATGCATTCGAGCAGGTAATTGCCACGCAGAAAAAACAAAACGAGAAACTGTCGGAACAATTGGAAGGTGCCTACGGCAAAGTGCAGGATATTGCAATAAGAGCGGTTGCCGGCTCCAGCCGGCAGAACACTTCGTTAATGATGACCAAACCCTCCTCTGCCGAGCAGGAATAAAGTGACATTTATCGGAAGTCGATGCGTCGGTCAGAACCGGCTCCGGAGGTGCTGATCTCTCATGGCAAAGAAGCGAATACGATTAGGAAAGCTGCCGCCTCGTTATCGTTTTGCTCTTAACCAATACACTGAAACTCGATGGAGCAAGTGTCCAAAATGCAGGCCACGCACCTACACCCAGTACTTGGTCATGGGAACTGTGGAAAAGAGGACGTGGCAGGAAGGTATGATCGAGCCGCTGAAGATAGAGGGAATATGGGAACACACGGCGGATATCAAAGAGTACCTGTTTCCGGGATATGAGCCAGGAGGTTGGGTCCCTCCCGATTCAGAGGCGCCGAAAAGTCTCGGAAAATGTATATCAGGCCACGGCGGCGTTAGCCCGTTTATGGGTTCGAGGAGTTTTTCGGCTGGATGGAGTCTAACCACAGTTATGGGGTGCTTTTGAGAGGGTGAAAAAGAAGAAACCTGAAGATCCTTTAGCTAGCTACTGAAAGCCGCGAACCTGGAGGGGCTGGTGGAGTTGATTGCCGGGCCGGCGTTGCGGCGGCCCGAGGTGAGGCGGGAGTGCATAAGCTATTTGAAACGACATGTTCAACTGACTCCCTCCCGGTCTCGCCGCGTGGATGGAGAGGTCATTCCGGCACTGTGGCGGGAACTCCGTCCTGAACTTCAGGACCTGGATGAGTATGGTGGCGGGTACTACAGCGTGCAGGATCATGTGAGCGATCTGCTGCAACAGGTTGAGAAAAGACTTACTGACGGAAAGATCGATGAGGATGCGCGCCGAGAGCTGCTTGAAGAGGTCTTGCCGTTCATCGAAAGCGGCAACGCAGGCATGGACGACAATCTGTACGAAGTGGCATTTGGCACCTGCAAAATCGAGCGTTTTCTTTGGTTTCACCCATGCCCTGGATTGTCACTCCGTGATACCTGGTAACGTCTGGTACAATGAAACTTGTCGTCTATCAGGAAAAACTCAATAAAATCAACCTATCGGCCTAATCCGGCCTTCGGCACTGCTAAAATACATCAATAAATTCAGATAGTTATTAAGCACCAATACTTTGATGCTGTAGTCCGGCCCAAATAATATCAAATAGTTACAGCGACTTCGCCGAAGACAGTCCTCGGCACCGGAACCATATGTGAATCATTTCTGCCACGTCCCGAGCTTGATTTCAGATTCAGTGGCAAGATAGGTTGAGCTTTCATGCAAAGCTTAGGTTTGATCTTTCCCCGAAAAACTGGACAACCTTGAGTCAAAATTTCCGACGTAGGCCTCCAAGAGAATCTCCATCATCAGGTATCCTTTCGACAAGGCATTGAGGAATAATGTCTCCTTTCTGACCTTGTTTGTAGGTGAATTATCGCATTCTATAGCTTTTAGGAATTGCGGTTATAAAGGGTCAAACGGAGACTTGAGCCCTTTCCCTCGACTTTCATTTCTTTTCCTCCAATTGTTTTTAACCGGCAAATCCAGTCGGCAGAAGAACCGATTGTAGTCCTACAGACAGGCCGTCGCGAGTTGCCACTATCTTCCTTCCCACTAGCGCCTCAATCACATTCATTGCTGCGGCTTGTGCAACTCCAACTGGTGGCGCCGGGCAACCGGCATCTCTACCGCGACCGTTGATTCAAGCGGATTAAGAGATCCAACGCACGAATTCTTCAACTTTTCCTCTCTTTTGCTCGAAGTTGTTGATGGGAGCGTCGATATCCGGCCAGCCGAGGGCTATCCCTATGGCAAGGAGCTTAGTGTCGGGAATGGCAAAATTTCTGTGGACGATTTCGGGACAATGGACAGTACCAGCGAAAATACATGCCCCAAGACCAGCGTCGTGTGCTAGTAGAAGAAAAGTCTTTTGTTCTGCTTCGGGGATTTCAATGGCCTTCGGGAAGCTTTCTAGTTCGCGCTGTTTCCCGTGAGCCCCAATTTTGCAAGTCTTTTTTCTTGTGCAACGCCGTGTGTGATGTTGTAATATATATCCCACGTTGAAAATCATGGACACACTGACCGGAAAGCATGCCTGGTAACATTCACTAACCCCAAGGAGGTGTAAAATGGCAAAGATCCGAATTCCATTTGAAACGGCCGAGGAGATGGGTATTTTTCTGGACCTGGAAATACCGGAGAAAAACCTGGTTCGGTCCTTTGTCCCGGAAGAATCTCTCGCCCTGCCTGATGTAGCCTCGGCCACCGCCTACGCGATTGAACACCCGCTTGGCAGCAAACCCCTCTCCCGAATGATTCGAAAAGGCGATAAGGTTACCATCATTACGGAAAATCAATTCCGTGCCGCACCAACAGACCGGATGCTCCCTCCAATCCTTGAAACCATACGGAAAGCCGGAGGGAAGCCGACCATAGTCATTGGCAACGGTAAAGTTCCGGCCCTCACCCCGGAAGAGATCGAACACAAGCTTGGCAAAGGTATTCTTAGCGCCGAGATCCCTATTTTCTGCAACGACGTGAGCAAGCCTGAGAATTATGCATTTGCAGGTGTAACGACTCGGGGTATTCCTTTGTTCGTGTTAAAGGTTGTGATGGAAGCCGATGTCAAAATCAGCATATCTACCACCCAGGCAACTCTGTGGGGGTATGGCGGTTCCGGCATGGTGATCCCGGCCGTATCCAGCAACGAAACCATCGAAATGGACCATATATTCGGCCTGGCTGACGATTGCCGCCCCGGGAATAACGAGTGCCATATGCAAGAGGACAAGTACGAGGCCGCGCACATGGTAGGCATCGACATGGGCGTTTTTGCGATTGTCAATAATAGTTTTGAAACTACTTACGTCGGCGCAGGAGACTTCGTCGATGCGCACCTGACGTCGATAAATGCTTACGAGCAGGTTTACCGCTTCGACGCGGCGCAGTTTGCGGGTGCCCCGGCCGACATCGTGATTACAGGCTCCAGTGCCCCGACCAACCATCTTTTCTTTCACACGGGCTGGGCAGTGGTCAACTGCGATCCTATCTGCAAGGACGGAGGCACCATTATCCAGACAACTCCGTGCCCCGGCTATGGGAGTTGGCCCGGCTTCGCCCTGATGGACTTGATGAATGAATATATGCCGCCTTCGCCCGAAAATAAGGCTAAGGCCCTTAAAGCCTTTTACTCCAAGGAAAGAGAGATCTGGGCAGGTTGTATATGGTATAAGATCTACGAGGTTTTGACCCGCAAGAATGTGGTGATCGTCACAAACAAAGAAAACCTGGAAGCGTGCCGCTCGAGCGGGAT
>JBEKXG010000459.1:0-5816 GCA_049512295.1 Syntrophobacteraceae bacterium | reverse complement strand
AGAAGGGCAGCTAGCACTTCAACGAACAACTCGTGGTCATTAACCGCACGATCCAGGCGCTCGAAACGCAACTCGTCGAAAACAGGATTCCGAATCCCGGACCAAATCGCCAATTGATCAAGTCGGATCCCCGCCTCACTAAAAGTTAATTTCAATACGGGTTCGCTACATCTTACTCGGAGAAACAGTTCCTTGGCTTTATCCTGGTTTTTGGACATTGAAGCACGGGCCAGCAGGAGGATAAAGTTGTGGACGACTGGAAGTTTTGAATCAGGAACATTCATGAACAGGTTATGCCAACGATCTGCCAAATCCCCAGCAGCAAAAAAAATCGCAGTAAACTCTTCCAGGGCTATTCCATCAAGAATGATCCTGGCTTTCGCATCCGTAAGCGTAGCCCTGAATTGAAGAAATCTTTCATAATTTTGCTTCTGGCGTAGTTCGAAAGCTTCATCGCTTTCCTGAAAACGCTCCATTTCCTTCAATAAATCCTTCGAGTCCGAAGGCTTTTCGCTCAGTCTGAACAAGCCGGGTTCCGAAGGTGAAAATGGATTAACTTGAAGTTCTATGTCAGGCGCGACGATATTCGCATCCAAACTGAGGGCATTATCTATGGCTGCATCGATTCGGAGTGCGATCTCGTGTACTGCATCGGGATTAAGCGTTACGGCAGCAGGGCCGTACAGGCGCTCCGAAATGCGATTGAGTGCTTCACTATGGGATATCAAACCTCCTTTTGCGGCTTCCAGGAGGGCAACGGAACCAAACCAGAATTCAAAATGGTCTTCCGTTTCATAATCATTAGCTTTCCAGTCACTGATAGCTACTTGCCGTAGCAATTCTTCATCACCACTTTGTGCAATGACACCCAATGCCAATGCTCGCACGCGTTTCGAGTCCGACCTGATGAGTGCCGCAATACGGACTCGGATATTCTCTGTGAGAGGTATGGTTGCAACTTTGGCGATTTCGAGCAGCAAGAACTGCTTACTCTCATTGTTTTCATCGCAGGCTGAACCCAAAAGGCTTTCAAACTCCTTTTCACTGAGAGGCTTCACCGAATTCAGAAGATTAAGCAGGATATTATCATCGGTTTCGGATGAAAGAAGGACTTCGGTCTGCTTCACAGCATCAAGTAGTGGGAAGGCCAGCAGGAGGCAATATTGGGAGGTAAACCATACTGTTTTCTCGGTCAGGTTTTTAGTTGCAGCCATGCTCCCGACCTCGTGACTTTTCCTGACCAGCTCAAGCGCCTCTGAAGTTGTAAGTAGTGACTGATGTTGCCGGAGTTCGAAAAGACCAAAACGTAGAGGATTACCTTTACGGCTAATCACGTCTCGGGCGAATTCCCTATGCTTTGCAACTGCGACCTCAGGTACGAACCTGGCAATTCCGGGACGTGCCATTTCAAAGAAATGATATTCGGAGGTCTGATTTCGACCCATTAGCAGCTTACTAACGTCGATGACGCCGTAGGCTTCTGCGGTTTGTATTACATTTTCCGGCTTTTCTGAGGATGGATCGCAAGGGTCTGTGGCGCAGTACTTCTCGACAAGTCGCCAGCCTTCAAGAGTTTGCATGTCTTTAGTGAGTTCCCTTACCAAAGACAATGCTTCTTTTCCGTCATCGGAATTGCCAGTGGCTCTCAGGATATTTACCAGCGCCCATTTGCCTGTATGTGAAACTCCTGGTTCGCGCATTGCAGCACTCTCGCCGAGCAGGGCGGAACGGGTCTGTTGCCAGTCAATGCGGTTCAGTCTCAGAAGATGTATGAAATCAAGGTAGGGTGAATTGAAGTCAGAATTGAGCGCGTGCGAAAAACTCCAATTAAAAAGACTTCGGGCAAAAGGCATCAGGGGTTTCCCCGCCAGCAGCATCAGAGCGATATGAGAAAGCCTGTCCAGATCGCCTTCTTCTTGTATCAGGTTATCCACAATTTCCCGCTCTCTTGCGGAAAAGGATCGGAGCTTCTCATCAATCCTTTTTTGGCTCTTCTCACGTTCTTCCTGGACAACGCCCGGATCTCGCCTCATTTGAGAAAAAATTCCTCTCTCGGGAGACAAGGAATATACAGACAGCCATCTCTGCACTTGATCGGCCATTTCCTGCCAGACGTAGTCATCTTTGGCTGCAATTAGTAATGCACCTTTTACCCAGTCAAAATTGGGTTGATATCCTTTGGTTAGAGTGAGCGCACTCGCTGCGTTCATGAAGCCTTCGGGGCGAGTTTTTGCAAGGCCAGCAAAGGCTGGGAATTTGTCTTGATCGGGGTTTTGAAGAGATGCAAAGCCCTTTATTAGTGAGGCAGAAATGTCCTGTTGATACCGGCCATCTACAATGGCTATCGTTAATGCGGCTAAAATGACGTCTGCCGTGTCATCCAGAGCCATAATCGGCTCGAGCAAAGCCTGCAACTCGTCATCCAGACTCCGGTTATTTCTTTTCGCGGTGCGTAACCTGTCGATAACGGCAAAACCCAGTGCAAGCGTGAGTCCGTCGTCCTTGAGGCAATAACGCGTTGGGTCATCCTCAACTGGCAAAAAGAAGCGCCCGTCGGCAACTGCTCCTATTTCGCACTCAAATACGTTGAGGTCGTCCTGTTGATTTGACTTTACACGGGATATGATCTCCTGCGCATGCTCTTGAAGCTTTCTTAAAAATTCTAACGCAGGTTGCGGATCGGGAGCATCTCGTTCACTTATCCGAATGTGTTCGAAGAGGAGCCGGGTAGCGCTAAGCTCATGGAGACTGGTGATCTCAGCCTTGTCCAGGAGCTCAAGCGCTATCCCTAAAAGGCGGGGATTGCGAAGCGAGTTTGCTACTTCCTGATGCAGGTCATACGATTTGATCCCAAACCCGGCCAGGATCTCGTCCCGTTCTTGCTCCGTCCATTCGAGAACGGAAATTTCATTAAGCAGTACCGAGAGGCGGCCCTGTATACGATCCCTGAAATAGTGGGTACGCGATGTAATTACGAGCCGGCCGTCAAGCTGGATCAATTCATGGTTGAGGCCCGTGATAATTCGCGCCCAGTCAGTCTTGGGCCTCTGGTTTATGCCATCAACTACCGCAATGATGCGAGGACGATCTGTTCCTGGATGATTTTTCCACTTTTCTAATCTTCTGCTCCACCGCTCCCGCCGTGCGGCCTCTGTTGACAAGTTTCCGGTCTGCTTGATTATTTTGGAGATCAGGACATCATTGAAGTCGTTACGACCGGCTTCCTCCTCAAAGTCATCCGGGGCCATAAAAATCATTAGCGGTTTAGGTTCCAGGTTCAGCCAGGTTTGAGCTACGATCCAAGATTTCCCGCTACCCTCCTCACCAAGAACAACAACTACATTTCCGTCTGGTCTAGCGGTGAAAAAAGGGTGCAGTTTATCGTTCAGAGACTTACGCTGCCGCACCTTGGCGGCATTATTATCACCAGGTGAGAGTGGCTGCCCAAATTCTGTCCTGGCCCGTTGCCGGTTCGAGAATGCGTCACCAAGCCATGAAGCGTTTGCCCTTTGTGCAAGGGCCAGTCCCATTGCAGAATCATTGCACTCTGTCCTGATCCGGTCAGCATGAATTCCGAAATCGGGCAAATTCCTGATAATCTCCAGAGCTTCAATTGCTTTGCGAAGCGTCTCGCCACTGATATTGCTTTCCAAAAATTCTTGAACTCGTGTTCCGCCCATTGCCAGAGCAACCGCGAGAGGAGGCAGGTCTGTCTCAGGCCAGTCGAGGATCAAAACAAAGATATCATTTTTGATGCCGAGTCTACTTAGGTCATCTGCAAGTTGGCTCCTAATCCGGGAAGTAGCCCCAAGGACCCAGATGTCAATTACTTTTCCGCTTATTGAAAGGTCTGATATCTTAGAGATTACTTCGTTCCTGGGAACTGGACCATCATAGCGCTTCCCTTCAAAGCAAATGGAATCACTTTGATATGTTGGCCCACCGTCGATTCCAAATTGTGATCCACTGCCCGCAAGCCTGAAGGGTACCCCCGAGATTTCGCGAAGTGCCACCCCTATTAGCCCTTCGAAGCCTGAATTTCCCGTTGCCGCCAGGGACAGAAGCGCAGTTTTTAGGTTTTCGATGTGCTGAAGAAGTGATTGATCCATCGCCGGGTATCCCGTTGTAGTTAGGTATTTTTAACAGTGTGGTTTCATGCCACAGGCAAAGATATTTCATTAAGTTAGTGGGTCATTATACAGATCGTTTTCCAATGAGGCAAAAATCAATCATGATTTTAAACAAAACGTTTAGTACTCGGCTACCTTGCTCGATGGAGCAGATCCTTGATCAATTGGCGATTTGGTCCGGGATTCGGAATCCTGTTTTCGACGAGTTGCGTTTCGAGCGCCTGGATCGTGCGGTTAATGACCACGAGTTGTTCGTTGAAGTGCTAGCTGCCCTTCTGAACGGGAAACAGGAATTGCTTGCCGCTTACATTGATTCAAAATTGCGCAAAGAGGAGCCTTCAGAAATCGCCCGCGGCATAATGGTCGCTGGTTTTTCCGACATCAGCGAGTTTAATGATAATGTTTTCAAAAGATTTAAAGACAGTGCCGGTATGATTGCATCTGCGCTAGAAGCGGCAAAATATGCTTATGAGCGCAATGTCTGGGCAAGGCATTGGTACGAGCAGATGTGCCGGACGGACGATAATGTCGAATTCTGGTGCTGTTCAGTCCTATTCTTAAAAATAGTCGATGCACGGTTCGAGGTTTGGGGCTCCACCTTTGAGCGAAAAGGCAGCTCTGTTCGGCTTTTCGGTCCTTCTGTTGAAGACAGCCTCAGAAATTGCTTCAAGCGATGGGAAAATCGCCGGAAGAACAAGCTTTTCGGATCTGATGCTCCCTCACCGATATTCATAAACGGAGCGGATTTCAGCTAACAGGGACCTCCCTTCCTTACCGGAAAACGCGGGTCTGCGGGGTCTGGATCACAGCGCCTTTTCGGCCCCTGATTGATTCGCAGCATCAAAAATGACCGTCTATGCATAGGGGGATTCCGCAGCTGAAAGAATACTAATCGGTTTCGGACTGGGGGAAAGGAGCAACGGTGGGCATCATTCGCGGCGTTGATGGCTGTCAAGGTGGCTGGCTTTGCCTGACAGCCAATGTCAACGGTGGGAAACCTGTGGCGCAAATATTTCCCGATGCAAAGTCGCTTTTAGAATCCGCTGTGGGAGCAATAACGGCAATAGATATCCCAATCGGCCTGCCCTCAGATAAACCACGTCAGTGTGACATCAAAGCGCGTTCTCTTCTTGGCTCCCGTCGAAGCAGTGTTTTCCCAGCTCCGGTTCGTGGCGCAGTCAAAGCTCCTTCCTATGATCTGGCGTGCGCTGCATCAGAGGAAGCTTGCGGGAAAAAGCTGAGCAAACAGACTTATGCCTTATTACCCCGAATCCGTGAACTCGACTGTCTGCTGCGCCAAAAACCGGATCTGGTGAACGCTGTGTTTGAAGTGCATCCAGAAGTTTGCTTTTACTACTGGAACAATCGACGGCCTATGCGGTATTCGAAACATTCAGGATTCGGGTTTATGGAACGGTTTCAGCTTGTCGAGCAGGCTTTTGGCGGCTCAGCTGAGAATATACGGCAATCCATAAAACCCAAAGACGCATCTGATGACGATATTCTTGATGCGCTCGCAGCCCTGTGGACCGCCCATCGAATTCAGTCTGGAAATGCTGTCTGTGTTTCAACCAAACAAGAACAGGATAAGTTCGGACTTCCGATGCAGATGTGGGCTTAGGTTACATTGGATTCCGTGGTGTGCTTAACGGTTAATTTCATGCCGGAAACCTCCCCAATGGTTTC
>JBEKXG010000458.1:0-4461 GCA_049512295.1 Syntrophobacteraceae bacterium | reverse complement strand
ATAGCTTTGACGCTTGGCGCGCATACTCATATGGATGAATACCGTATTATGTCGCCGGACAATGTGCTTGAAATAACGCCCGGCATAACGCCGTACTTCGGCAATAACCCTGCCTTCAGGGTTATGACATTTTCCCGTTACACATTGAAAGCCACCGATTATAGTACCCTGAACTGCGACCTTTCTGCCAGCATCCCGCAGTTCAATAGCTATTATACCTTTTCGACAGCGTATCTCCTGCAGGGTTTGCTGAGCAATTCCTTACTGCAGCTTTATCCTCAGCTCGCTACGGATAATGCAAAACAACAGATTTACAGAGGACATTATTTTTCCGGGCATAATTATACGGTACCCGCCGGCAATGAGTTTTATCCCATTGCCGATAAGACCTGGCCGGTTTACTGGTGCGGCATAGGCCATATGGATGAACAGGGTCTAATCGATTGTGTGAACTCCTATTAATGTTTATAACCGGGGAGGATTATGACTATGAAAAGAACTTCCGTTATGCGGCCGCTGTTTCTGATTCCTGTCCTTATGCTGCTTGCCCCTATGATGCTTACAGGATGCGCGGGCAGTTCCGGTTCCAATACAGGCGCTGCGCTTAGCTCCGGCAATATCAACCTGATCTTTGTGGTAAGCCCGGATTTGGCTTACCAGACACCCGGTGATATCAATCCCGACACGGCAAACCTCACCGATCAAGGACTTCGACGCTCGCTCCTCATGGCTCCGTATCTGAAAAATAATGTGCTGGGGACAAACAATGTAAACGGTATTTACACGCTTGCACCGATGACGCATTTGCAAACCGCGAATAATTACCCTGATATGGCGGCAATAGGGTTCATTCAGCAGTTTGCGCTTCTTAATCAGATCACGGTACAAGGCACAACCGCCAACAGCTACCCGATCAATACAGCGTATGCTCAAGGGGACGTGCCCGGCGGAGTTGTTGAACCGAGTCCATACCTCCCCGGCGCCCAGGGGCTGGCTTTCAACGACGCGCACGGCAACAATGTTGCCCTGGCAACACATATCATCAACGCAAACATCCCGGGCTTTTATGTCTTCTCGGCGCCCTGGGAGACCATCAGCGCCCTGATGACCAATATCAACAACCAACAGGGTTATAATCTGAATCTTCCGGGAGGCTTTCAGGGGTCAAACTCAGTTTTTGCGATCTCCATCACGCCATTGGGAATCGCCAGCATGGTTACTTTCAACAGCCATCTGAACCCGCCTGCCATCTACCCTGTACTGCCAGTAGCCGGCACTTCCTGCACACAGCAGACTTATTTCAGCTACACGCTGACCGATGGGGTTAACGGCGTCAAAGTTCCGACGGGAACCAACACCAACGAAACAGTTTACCTGATCCGGCACGTAGAGGCTCATCCGACGAGCAGTTTTGAAGACGGCAACTATGTGGCTGCAGGGCAATGGCGGGCGCTCTCCCTTCCTATCTTTCTGCCCTATGCTCTGCGGGGTCAAGCCAGTCCTACCGTGGTTTATTCCATCGACCCCGCGCAGTCGTTTGCTCTGGGGGTTGGTTTCGATATTTCCTATGTCAGGCCTTCATTAACAGTACTGCCCTATGCAATCGCCAATAGTTTGCCCTATTATCTGGTCGCGGGCTTCTCTATAGGGACTGATCCGAACAACCCGTCCGTAGCCCAGGCCACCAGCGACTTTTTATTTACGAACCTTGCCGGCGCCAATCTCTCCAATCAAACCGTGCTGATGGCGTGGGAGCACGGACACTATCCGCCGCTGATAAGTTATCTCCTTCAGAGCTACGGCGTCACCGTCCCGGCCACGGCGATCCCCTGGCCGTCCGCCGACTATGATACCATCTGGAGAGTAAAGCTGGACGCTCATGGCAATCTGACCGTGGACAACGCGTTGTGCGAAGGCATCGATTCGGCAGCGCTGCCGGACACAGCTCCTCAATTCTGATTATCAGAGCGCACCCGTCTATAGTCTGATCTGTGGCCGGACAAGAGATCAGGCGGGCAAAGGTTCTCTTTACCAGATATGCGATAACACTTTTAGACCATGACAATAATCCGGTTTATAGAAATTTAAGGAGGAAACATGAAAACTCTGCGTCTAAAATCATCTTCATTGCCGGCCCATTTAGTAATAATTTTTCTTGCTGTTTCGTGCCTGGCCCTCGCCTCTTGCGGCAAAGGCGGCTCCGCGCAGACAAACCCACAGGCTGAATATAACGCGGCAATCCAGGATGCGAAGACCCTGACAGCCGCAAAGATTTCGAAACATCTGACTGCCATCGTCCCTGAAAATTCAGACCTCATATGGGAGAATAATGTGCCCGGTACGCGGGTGCTTGTTGCTACCTGGATTGGCAGTCAGGCGGCCTGTCAGAGTTATACCGACCCGAATTCACCGGGCTGTAAAGCAGGGCAAGAGTGTCAAAACTACGGGTATAATTCCTGGGTGACTGTAGTCCCGGAGTTGAAGAATCTTCTGGGTAATGGTCCAACCCTTCTTCGAGTTTCCCAGGCTCTCGGATTGCCTCCTCCCGCCGCAACACAGACCATGGAAAACATATGCATCGTCGAACTGTATGTATCCCCTGCCGATCTTTTCCGGCCTTCGGCAGACCCGGAAGTAACCGATCATGAAGCGGAGTTAACCTTTCCCGCTGACGGTTTCCGAAAATTTGACGACACGCTCCTGGTTTATTCGGAGATGCCCTGTGACCCAAACTACTGTGACAATTGCACAGCCTCCGGAAAGTGCGGGATGACCTCATACCGGAAATGGTATAGTAACCGCAGGACCTACGTCTATTCACAGACGTCCGTTAACAGCCCTTACCCGTGGACGGCGCTCGGCTACACTTATGATTGGGGCAATCCCATTCCTCCACACTTCGGCTTGAGTGAATTTGTAATCAATAGCAAAACAACGGGTATAGATGTTTTTATCAAGTCCTGCGAGTGGACAGGAGACTATTTCAACAACTGAAAAATAGCGGCTGATTACCAAAAAAAGCCGGACGAAATCCGCATCAGGGGTCAGCGGTGCTGCGTGGAAACCGGGGCCGCGTTTTCGCCCTTTTCGCCCTTGTTCCCGTCATCGCCGAAGGCTATGGAAAAGACGGCAAAGATGCTGAGCGCGGGGGAATCGTTGGTGGTGCCGAAGAGCGCCGCAACGTCGAGCCGCGTGAGCGCGGAAGGCTTCCAGGTGAAACTCGGGCCGATGTCGAATTCGTATTCCGGCCTGGACTGGGGTTCCGCATCCGTCCGGAAAATGAATTGCGATTCCAGGCCGACCTTCAAATATTCATCGTGGATGGAGTAAATCAGCGCCTGGTTGAATCCTGTTTCCCGCTCGAGTTCGCCGCCCATGTCAAACTCGTGGTAGATGCTGAATGCCCATTGGCAGTTCCTGCCGAACTGCCCGCCCATCAACACACGCAACTCGATGGAGTCGGGGATGCGCTGCACAGTGTCGCTGTCATCATCCGCCCCGCCGCTGTCGTCATCCGCCCCGCTGTAATCCTTGCCGACACCGAAATGATACTCGGCAAAGAGCGTCGGGTTGAGCGGAAGCTTGCCCCAATCGGCCAGGGCATAGCGGCCCTCGATGGTCTGCGTCGTGATCTGCGAGTGATCTTTTTCCAGAACAAAGTTGTTCTCGTAGGCGATCTGGAAACGATGCGGCAGTCCCAGCTCAAATTCCTGCGTGAAAAGGTTCTGTGTCTGGCCGTGCCTGGGGATGGTCCCCGTGTAATCGAGATCGATATTGAACTCATAAGGCGGCAGCACATAGACATCGGTAGTCGACGAGAATCGGCCGCGAGCCGCCCAGCGCGGCTGGTTATAAGGCCCGATCAACTCATCGCTCGGGCGGACCGCCTCCACCGTCACTTCCGGCATCACAGTCGTCTTGGGCTCCTCCTCGGCAAGCGCCGGAAGCCCACCGCAACACAAGGTAACCGCAATCAGCAGAGCCTGCAATAAAGCGCTGCCGTGCAGCCTGCGCCCCTCATCAAGATTTTTGCCCCGAATCTTTTTTTGACGCGCCTGCAACCAGATCGAAATAGTTATCGCACCACCGAGCGTCACTTCCTTTAATCTTGAGAAGAATATCTTTTGCAAAGGAATCAGTGTGAACATGTAACCGTACCTCCAATCCATTTTCATTTTCAATCATGCATGTTAATGCTGGCAACGGCAGAAAGGGAATAAGAATTTTTTTTATTTACGGCAGTATAGAAAACGTTCTTTCGTGTGTCAATAATATTTTGCCGCAGGATGCGGGGTACAGCACGGATGACTGTTTTTTAGGTCGCGTTGCGCCATCTGTCCTCATGCCTGTTGCCTCATAAATAAATGTTACCGAGCGAAGCGAGAAGAGAGTAAACGTTGCCTCATAAATAAATGTTACCGAGCGAAGCGAGAAGAGAGTAAACGTTGCCTCATAAAGAAT
>JBEKXG010000457.1:0-7512 GCA_049512295.1 Syntrophobacteraceae bacterium | reverse complement strand
GCTGGTGTACGTAATGGGCCGACGATGGCGCCCCATCAGCGCCGCAAGGTTTCATAAGGATCAGCTTCTGGGGCTCTCGGTGGCAACCGCTGCGCTCTCCGAGGCTATTCCGTACGCTCTCGAGAACGGCTTCGATCTGCTGCTGCTCGACGGCACGCCCGGAGTCGAACTCCCCCGGGCGGAACTGGGCGGCGCCCCCGACCTGACCGTCGTTCGGGATGCCCTGAGAACATTAAGGAAGCTCAATCGTGAAGAGGAGATCGACCTCGTCTACTTCGGCGGACTTCGCTCCGGCACAGACGTCGCCAAGGTACTTGCGGCAAACTGCAAAGCCGGAGTGTTCGGCGCCGCAATGGGTATCGCCATGGGAGGAACCGTAGAGAACGACCGTATAGTGTTCGAGAACGGCCTTTCTTCAGATGAGCGTTGTCACGCGGCGCAGAACTGGATCGAGGGTAGTGCCCAGGAAACGGCCATCATTGCACGCTGTACGGGAAAAACCAACGTCCACAATCTGGAGCCTGAGGATATGCGGACGATCACCCTTGCCACGGCTGATGCCACGGATATCCCTCTGGCATCCGGGCGGCCGCCAAGGGATTACTTTTAGCAACCAGTGCCCGGAAAGGAGTCGTTGACCCAAATGTTCAGGGAACTCGTAAATAAATTCGGGCGCAATCGCGACAGGCGCCTATGGCACAAGCAC
Source organism: Syntrophobacteraceae bacterium (assembly GCA_049512295.1). Taxonomy (GTDB): domain Bacteria; phylum Desulfobacterota; class Syntrophobacteria; order Syntrophobacterales; family Syntrophobacteraceae; genus SbD1. The sequence goes on along the minus strand of JBEKXG010000457.1, from coordinate 6,806 downwards.
CCGCTGCAGAAGAGTTACGATGCGGTCATTATCGGAGGCGGCCTTCACGGCCTCGGCGCAGCCTATTACCTGGGGCGGGATCACGGGATGTCCAATGTTGCCGTGATCGAACGCCGCTATATCGGATACGGGGGCAGCGGACGCAACACTTCGATAGTCCGCTCCAACCAGCGCAGCAAGGAGAACATCCCCCTCTATGACGAGGGGATCAAACTCTGGCCGGAATTGATGCGGGAGTTGGACTTCAACCTGATGTACTTCAACTGCGGCAATCTCAATCTGGTTCACGCGGAGGCCGAGGCAGCCGCACTCAAAATGACGGTGGCGACCGCTCAATTCATGGGCGTGAAATCGGAGTTCCTTACCCCGGAGGAATGCAGGAAGCTCGTCCCGCAGCTCGATATCAGCGACCGGCCGCGCTTCCCGATCATGGGCGGGATGTACCATCCTCCGGGAGGCACCGTCCGGCACGACGCGGTGGTCTGGGCACTGGCCAAAGGAGCCGACAAACTGGGAATCCACATCCATCAACTCACCGAAGTCCAGGGCATCGATGTGGAAAACGGCAAGATCACCGGTATTAGAACGGACAGTGGAAACATTCGAACGCCGGTCGTTCTCAATGCGGCAGGGGGCTACAGCCCTACTATCTCGTCGATGGCGGGAATCGATTTGCCGATCAGCGTGCTGCCGCTCCAGGCTATGGTCTCCGAGCCGGTGAAGCCCTTCCTGGATCACGTGGTCTCTTCCGGGCGTTACCACGCCTATGGCAGCCAGAGCCTCAAAGGAGAGATCGTAACCGGGTCGCACATGGACCCATGGCCGACGTACACGACCCACACATCTGCACGATACCTCAAACACCAGGGTGAAGCCCTCATAGACCTGATGCCCTGCCTCAAAGGGACCCGGTTCATGCGGATCTGGGCGGGCCTGACCGACATGACGCCCGATATGGCCCCCATCATGAGCGACAGCCACATCGAAGGCTACTACATGGATTGTGGATGGGGGTACTTCGGCTTCAAGTCCGGGCCGATCACCGGGCGATACATGGCCGAGTGGCTGGCTTCGCGCAAGTGCCCGGATATCCTGAAACCCTTCAGCCTCAGGCGCTACAGGGATTATAACCTGCAGCGGGAGACGGCCGCTACGATGTACTACACCCCGTGGAACTAGAGGAGAAAATGCATGTCTTTTCTGATCGACTGCCCCCACTGCGGGCCGCGCAATATATATGAGTTTCGATTCGGCGGGGAAGTCAAGCCCCGGCCTGACGAGAATAGAGTTACCGATGAGGAGTGGGCGGATTACGTCTACCTGGCAAAGAACGTTTGCGGACCGCAGAACGAGTGGTGGTTCCATACCAAGGGCTGTGGCTGCTGGTTCACCGTTACCAGGGACACGCGCACCAACCTGCCGGTGACCTGTGAGGAGGAAAAAGCGTGATGGTTCGATTGCCTGAAGCCCCAACGCAGCGTATCGACCGAGAGCGGGAAATCGTTTTCAGCTACAAGGGCAAGCCGATGAAAGGGCTGGAGGGCGATACGATCGCGACGGCCCTCTTTGCCAACGGCGTACGCATCTTTTCACGCAGCATGAAATATCACCGGCCAAGAGGCCTGTATAACCTGGACGGGTACAGCTCCAACTGCCTGATGGGCGTGGACGGAGAGCCCAATGTCCGGGCGTGCGGCACGCCTTTGCGCAAGGGCATGGCGGTCAAACCGCAGAACGTTATCGGCAGCCCGGAATGGGACCTCATGTCGATAATGCAGTGGCTCGGTTTTGCCATGCCGGCGGGTTTCTACTACAAAGTGTTCCACAAGCCGGCGTGGCTTTGGAAGTTTGTCGAGCCGGCGATCAGGCGAGCGGCCGGATTTGGCGTTGTCGATCCCGGGATGCCGGACGGCATTTATGAAAACCGCTACCTGAATGCCGAAGTATGCATTGTCGGCGGCGGCCCGGCGGGGATGCGCGCCGCGCTGGAGGCTGCGAGAAGCGGTATTCGCGTGGTTCTCCTGGAGACAAAGGACCGGCTCGGCGGCGCCCTGAACTACCGCACCGTCCCGGTTAACGGCGGCGCTCCGGCGTTTCTGCACGCCGCGCAGCTTGCCGACGAAGTTTTTGCCTGCGAAAACATCCGGGTGCTGCTTTCAACCTCCGCTACGGCGATCTACCAGTCCAATCAGGTCACGGCGGTGCAACGGGGTGGACCTGGCGACCACTTCCGCGAGTGTTATTACGAAATTCGCGCGAAAAGCGTCGTCGCCGCCACCGGCGCCATCGAGCGGCCGCTCATTTTTCAGAACAACGATATGCCCGGAATCATGCACGGAAGCTGGACGTCCGGACGGCTTCGATGCCGTTGCCGTTGGGCGTTTGAGGCGTTCGGGCATTCCCTTTTTCCCGGGCTATGCGATAAGCAGGGCGGGCGGGTTCCGTTCCATTTCCAGGGCTACTTTGCGGCCTATTGGAGACGGAAAGCCATTGCGGTTCGACTGCGACCTGCTCGTCACCTCGGCCGGGGAAACACCACTTTCGCAACTCCTCCAGGTCGCGGGCGCGAAGATGGCCTATGATTCTCATTCGACCAGGTTCCTGCCCGTTGAACTCCCGCCCTGTGTCCATGCAGCCGGACGCGTCATGGGTCTTGACGATATCGCAGCCATCGAAGCGCAAGGACGGCTGGCTGCTCAGGCCGCCTTGAAGGATTGCGGCCTCGATGCCGGCGTGGACATGAAGGCGGCAAGGGAAGCCCTGGAAATTTACCCCGGCCCCAAACCGGGTCTTGGGATTGTCCAGACTCCGGGGAGGGGTCACAAACGCTTCGTGTGCTTCGATGAAGACGTTACGGTAGACCAGATCGCAGACGCCATGGAGGAAGGTTTCGACCAGGCTGAGCTTGTCAAGCGCTATACGACGGCCGGAACCGGCCCGTCCCAGAGCTACCTCGCCGGACAAAACCTGCCGCTTGTCGTCGGCTCGCTCAAAGGCCTGGAGCCAGGCTCCGTAATGCCGACGACCGTACGCCCGCCCATCTTTGCGACCGGCATGGCTGTTCTGGGGGGCCGCCGGCACGCGCCCGTCAAGCACACCCCGCTTCACGAAAGCCAGAAGGCCATTGGCGGCGCCCTCCGGCTGGCCGGCGTCTGGAAACGCGCCCGGTTCTTCGAAAACGAGCAGGCGATCTCAGAAATTGAGAACGTGCGCAAGAACGTCGGATTTATCGACGTTTCCACACTGGGGAAGTTCCGCCTGTTCGGACCGGACGCCCTGAAGCTCCTTCAGAGGGTCTACGCCGGGGACATGAGCACAGTGTCCCATGGCAAGCTCAAGTACGGCGCGATGTGCAACGAACAGGGCGTGATCATCGATGACGGCGTGGTTACCAAAATGGGCGAAGACGATTATTTCTTCACCACGAGTACGGTTCGGGCCGCCAACACCGGAGAGTGGCTGAGCTTCCACAGCAGGGGGGAAGACTGGCATACCGGCCTGGTCAACCTCACCGATGCCATGGCCGGGATCAACCTGGCGGGGCCACGCTCGCGGGAGGTGCTCTCCAGGCTAACCGACGGCAACTTGAGCAATGAGGCGTTTCCCTATATGGGCATCCGCCGGATGACGCTCTGCGGCGAAATAGAGGCGCTCGTAATGAGGCTGGGATTCGTGGGAGAGCTTTGCTATGAGATCCACGCGCCCTCCTCATACGGCCCTGCGCTCCACGATGCCATCGCGGACGCCGGGAAATCTTCCGGGATCAAGCCTTTTGGCCTGGAGGCACAATCCGTGCTGCGCCTCGAGAAAGGGCACGTCATCATAGGGCTTGAGACCGACAATCACTCCACACTGCATGACATTGGAATGAGCTGGGCCTGGGACCGGCGCAAAGCGGACGCCAAGACCGTCGGAGCACCGGCACTGCGCGCCACCGAAAAACAGGCGCACCGGCAAAAGCTGGTGGGATTCAAGATGAACAACCCCCGGAAGACACCGGCGGATGGTTCCATCATCGTTGCAGGCGGCGTAGTTAAAGGGCGTGTCTGCTCTTCGCGCTACAGCACGACGCTCGCACAGTCCATCGGCATGGCCCTGGTCGATCCGGAGATGGCTGTGACGGGGGGCGCACTAGAAATTTACACGGACGGAAAACTGGTAAAAGGGCAACTGCCTGCTGTTGTCACAGTCAAGGCCGAAATCGTGCCGACGCCTTTCTATGACCCTGAAGGACTTCGCATGAAAAGCTAAACGGATCTCCACACACTCGTTCGAAAAATCACCGGTTAAGGAGCAGTGAATGCTTAAACGTGTTTCACCCCTTGATATGGGTTTAAGAGCGGAGCGGGTTCTGGCGCGAAACGGCTGGGAAATTCCCCTGGCCTACGCCGGTGAAAGACCCCGAAGCACCTTGTTTGTAACGGACTTGAGCCACGTGCCCAAGTGGATTTTGCAGGGATCGGGCCTCGACGCGGTCCGCCCGGCGGGTTTGAACATGCCTGCAAAGCCGGGTATGATTACTTTGGAGCGCAGCCTGCTCCTCGTGCGCTGCATTCCTTCGGAATGCAGGATCATGGGCCTCGGTATAGAGACCCCAGTCTTCGAGGAAACGGGCTTCACGGATGTCGCCGATGCCTATGCGGCCATTGCCCTGGTTGGAACCCGGTGCTTCGATGTGCTTGCAAAACTGAGTTCGATCGACCTCGAAGGACAATACAGTCCAAGGGCTGCGCTGGCTCCCGTGGAAGATGTGACGTGCCTCCTGGTGCGCATCGAGGGGACGGGCGGCGTTCCAGGGATTATCCTTGCGGGTGCGCGCGGCTACGGCCACTTCCTTCTCGATGCATTGCTCGACGCCGGAAGGGAGTATTCTATCCAGGCGGCCGGATGGGAACGCTTCAGCCAATGGATTGCCGGGGCCTCGGCTGCCCTGGAGCCGGAGCTGTCAAGCGATCTTCCTGCAGCCAAGCGACGCTGAGTCCGTTTTTGCGCCGAACAGATCGACTTTTCCAAAAGGCCGACGGCACATTTTTGTGTCACCGGCCCATTGTCGAGACCATGGCCTACGAAGAAATAGTGAGTTTTCTGAGACAAAAAGGCGTCTCGTTTAAAATACACGAGCATGAGCCTGTTATAACGATCGAGGACGCCGAGAAAAAAGCTCCCACCCTCATTGACGGGTTACTCAAGACGGTGGCCTTCAGGATCAAGGACTCCTTTGGGGTGCTTGCCGCCGTCAAATGCCGGGACCGAATCGACTACCGCAGACTTGCCGCTGCGCTCGGTGTGAATCGGAGGGAGTTGCGCAGTCTTTCGCCTGAGGAGGTTCTAAGAGACCTGGGGTATGAGGTGGGGGCGGTGGGGCCGATTCCATTGCGGAACGATGTCCTCACCGTCTTTGACGAAGGCCTGCGGAGTGCTAAAATAGTCTACTTCGGGAGCGGAAAGAATACTCTCACATTGGAAGTCGAGTTTGACAAGTTGCTGACAGCCACCGGGGGCAAGTTATGCCGGATCGTGCACGATCCTCCGCCGGGCCGCGCCTTTTGAACGGACCTCCCCGGGTTCATATTGAAGGCGCTCCATCCACTGTTTGCCGCCCCGATTCTTTCTGCTGTTTTCACCCATCCATATGATAAATTTGCAGGGCTCACACGGAGGCACGCATGAGAACAGAACCGCGGCGCAAGGATCGGACAATGAACACCTCACGCAAGATGGAACTTCTGCTGGAACGCATGCCGGTGGGTCGATTAGCCGTCACCACAGCGGATGGGCCATACGTCGTTGCCGTGAACTATTTATTTCTCGAGGGCAACATTTACTTCCACAGTGGACGAGCGGGCCGGAAGATCGAGGCACTTCGGGCCGATCCCCGCGTGTGTTTTCCGGTAGATGATGTCGGACCCCGGGTCCTTTTGGAACAGGGCTGCGGGATCAGTCAGATTTACGAAAGCGTCGTCTGTTTTGGAAAAGCCGAGTTCGTGGAGGGTCCCCTTGAGAAAAGGCGAATTCTGGAAAGCATGGTGCATAAGTTCGTGCCTGCAAAGCATCCCCTTCCCCCCATGAAAGATCAGAACGTCGAGAAGACGGCTGTGGTAAGAATTGTCATCGAGTCTATGAGCGGAAAAGCGAACAGGCTCTCCCCGCCGCACACGGTTCTCCCTGATCGTCGATCCGCCGCAGAGCTGCGGCTAAAGCCTGCTAAAAGGAATGACCGGTCTTCCGACGAAAGCCGGTGAGAGGAATGACCATATTAATATGCAGAGGACGCGGAGGATGGTTCAAGCGGAGGCGGCAGGGCAATAAGAGATTCACCACGGGGCACGAAGTGGAAAACCATCACTATTCAGTTTTCAAAGAGCCGTGCTGCGCAGTGAAGAGCGAACAGTGAAGTGTGAAGGGTGAAAAGTTCAAATTCGCCGGTTCGCGCAACTGTTCTCGCTGTATTCGCTGAAAATACAGCGAAATTAAGGGTCTAATTTCATTAACTGATTGATTTCATTAATAGTTTTGACCTTACATTTCCGAAGTAACAGCGGATAACAGCGATGTTCGGGCGCTGCATTTCCGAAGTAACAGCGAATAACAGCGAGCGGGGACGCGTATCGGATGTCGGACAGCGGGTGCCGGCTGTCGGAGCGGAGTGGAGAGACATGGATATGATCCTCGGTCGAGAAGTTCCAATAGTACTCAATTTCGAGCAATATTCTACCACGGGGGGATTGAGGCGGGTCAAACGGCAACCAGAAGCGGCAACCAGAGACGGCAACCAGAAGCGGCAAAAAGCAGAAAATGGAAAAAGA
>JBEKXG010000456.1:0-4473 GCA_049512295.1 Syntrophobacteraceae bacterium | reverse complement strand
TTGTTGAAGCAGACCACTTTAACCCAACCCGTCTTGTCCTTCGATAACCTGAATGCCAGGTTGAAAGTCGCGATAGGATCACCGTTCTGAGAATATTTCAGCTCCGGGTCGGCTCCAAGGTTACCCGTTAAAATGCATTGATTCATTCAGTTCTCCTCCTCTTTCTTAAGTTCAGCCAACCTCAGGCGATGTTTGATTTTTTCGAGAAGGGGCTCATCGTAAAGCCGGACTACCAAGTATGTTATGAGGGCAAGAAGGAACACGATGACCAGCCCACAAAGGAAGAAGAAGGACGCACCAAGAAGTTTTCCGATTAGCCACAGCAGAACAAGAGCGCCTATCCCCATTAAAACTAGACTGGGCGTACTGAATTCACATTTATTCATTGGACTTGAGGGGTCCTCCTTTCCGGTTTTTGTGTTTTCGTTGCAGATAGATCAGCAGCACCAGAACCAGCAGGGTTAACAATCCTACGATTACAACCGCCAACGTGGCCTCCCGCTGGATAAGTGAATACTCCATTGCCCTGTCTCCGAGAAATGCCAGTGCTGCTATGATCAGAATAGGGATTACTGGAAACACGAACACCTTGATGATCCTCACCTCCTTTTCAAAGTGGATGTCGGGCTGTGTTGTTCCAGATTCTTATGAGAGAAAGGTTTGTGCCGGGTCAATCGTGAAGCGGTAGGCAATCGAGGATTTGGTCTGATGTGATTTTGAGAGTTTTCTTCAATCGGCTGTGGGATATGGCCAGGACCAGCAAGGCCAAGGAAGAGATGAGAATCGAGATCGAAATGAGTCCTATGGCAATTTTGATGGACGTGAGATCCTGAAAGATTGAATTTGGAACAATGATTTTGCTGACCTTATCCCCAATGGATTGAAGGAAATTGCCGATGTCCAACGGATCACCTCCTTTCGATGGGATGCGAGATTTGTTCCTATTCCGGCTCAGGGATTGGAATTATTGGATGAGTTTGGGGTTGGATAAGGTATTAATATATATAGAAGGGCGTCTTTAAAGCGGAGTCTGTCCTGTGTGGGATTGTGACCGAGCTGCCGAGGCGAGATCACAATTTCAAAAAAGGTGACGAAGCGCAAGAATGCTTTTCCCTGAAACTTCTGGAAAGTTCACCCTCCGATTGCTATGATTATCAGCAACTCTGCTCATTTATCTGCCGTTGGTGGGAAACCGACACAGGGAGAATAAAGTTTCAATGGGCAAAGATCATGTAAAAATTCTGCTTATCGAAGATGATGAAGACGATTATGCCATGGTCAGAGAACTCCTTTCAGGGCTTAGCCGCGCGGATTTCTCTCTCGAATGGGTGAAAACTTACCAGGAAGGATTGAAAGAGTTGTGCCGTGCCGATCATGATGTCTATCTGCTTGACTATCGGCTCGGATCTGGAAACGGGCTTGAACTGATACGCGAGGCGATGGGAGCAGGCTGTGACAAGCCGATCATCTTCCTCACGGGCCAGGGGGACCATGGAGTGGATATGGAGGCAATGCGGTCCGGAGCCGCCGATTATCTCGTTAAAGCCCAACTGACTACTGATATGCTTGAGCGCTCCGTCCGCTACTCAATCGCAAGAAAAAAATCCGAGCGGGAGCTTAAGAGTTACCGCGACCGTCTGGAAGACCTTGTTCGGGAACGTACCGAACAACTCGAAACAGCCAATGAAGGGCTTCAAGTGGAAATAGCCGAGCACAAGCGGGCAGATGAGGCACTACAGGATTCCCATTCGCTATTGGTCGCGACGATAGAGTCCACGGCGGATGGTATTCTGGCCGTGGATGCCGCCGGCAAGGTGACCAGCTTTAACCGGAGTTTTCTGGAACTATGGCGGATTCCCGAGACCTTAATCGCGACGCGGGACAGCGAACAGTTGGTCCAGTTTGTCTATGATCAGCTCTTGTATCCCGATGCGTTTCTGGACAAGGTCCGGGATCTTTACCGGACGCCCGATGCGAGTTCCATTGACGAACTGGTCTTCAAGGACGGTCGTATATTCGAACGCTTTTCCCAGCCTCAGCGCATTGACGATACCATCGTGGGACGGGTGTGGACTTTTCGCGACATCACCGATCGCAAGCGGGCGGAAGAGGCGCTTCGGGAGAGCGAAGAACGTTTGGAGTTCGTTTTGAAGGGCAGTCAACTGGGGTTCTGGGACTGGAACCTTGAGACGAATGAAGTCAAGAGAAACGAGCGTTGGGCTGAGATACTCGGCTACAAGCTTGAGGATATTGAATTTACCGTCAAGCAGTGGATTGACTTTATCCATCCGGATGACCGGTCAATGGCCACACGATCGATTCAAGATCATCTCGAAGGCCGGACCCCAATACATGAGGTCGAATACCGGATGGGCACAAAGGATGGCCAATATCGATGGATACTGGACCACGCTCAGGTCGTCCAGCGCGATGCCCTAGGAAAGCCCGTCCGGATGAGTGGGACCCACACCGACATCACAGAACGCAAGCGGGCGGAGGCTGTGGCAGCCCAACTCGCTGCCATAGTCGAGTCTTCCGACGATGCCATAATTGGGAAAGACCTCGATGGAATCATAACGAGCTGGAATAGGGGTGCAGAGAAGATCTACGGCTACGCCGAAAGTGAAGTCATCGGCAAGCCGATTTCCATCCTGCTTCCGCATGGACACGAAGACGAGGTGCTGCGGATACTTGGAAAGATCAAGTCGGGAGAGTCCGTCGAACATTATGAAATGGTGCGGCGAAGAAAAGACGGCCGGGACGTCTGGATATCCCTCAGGGTTTCGCCCGTCCGGAACGCCGAAGGCAGGATCGTGGCGGCATCAATGATTGGACGCGACATTACGGAGCGAAAGCTTGCAGCGGAGGCATTGCAAGAGAGTGAAGAACGTTTCTCCAAATTTTTTCGCTCCAGTCCGGTCGGCATCAGTATATCAAGGTTGAGCGACGGCCAATTCGTCGACGCCAATGATGCATTCCTGGGCTTATTTGACTACACACTCGAGGAGCTTGTCGGCCGAAATCCGTTAGAGCTGAAAACGTGGGTCAATCCTGAAGACCGGGCCAGGATGGTCGAGATACTGCAAGAGCAAGGCAGGATACAGGATTTTGAAACCCAGTGCCGCAGTAAATCCGGTAATATTATGGATGTGCTTGTCTCTGCGGAGGTTATAGAGGCGGCCGGGCAGCGGTACCTCTTGGGCCTTACGCATGACATCACCGAGCGCAAGCGGACGGAGGAGGCACTACGCGCTTCCGAGCAGCAGATGGCCGCCATCATTGATTTCCTCCCGGATGCAACGTTTGCCCTCAACAGCGAAGGAATTGTCATCGCCTGGAATCACGCCATAGAGGAAATGACGGGGGTTCCGAAAGAAGCCATGATCGGCAAAGGCAATCTGGAGTATTCCCTGCCGTTTTATGGGGACAGGCGGCCAATCCTGATTGATCTCCTATTTGCCAGCGAAGAGGAAATCCGGAAGGACTATCGGTCAGTCTCGACGATAGGTGACTCCATCGTTGCTGAAGCTTTCGTTCCGGGAACCTATGGAGGAAAAGGAGCGTACCTTTGGGGTATCGCAAAACCACTCTATGACAAGTCCGGGAAGGTGAGCGGCGCGATAGAGTCGATTCGCGACGTCACCGAGCGCGCCAAACAAGCCCGAGAGATCGAACACCTCAACCGGCTTTACTCGGTGCTCAGCCGTGTAAGCCAGGCAGTGGTGCGGGCAACATCCCCCGAAACGTTTCTAGCGCAAGCGTGCCGAGAGATCGTTGAGGGGGGAGGTTTTCTGTTGTCCTGGATAGGCCAGGTGGAACCCATGACCAACGCCGTCGTGCCGAGAGCCTTTTGGGGCGGGATCAGCGACTATGTCCGGGACATCACAGTCTATGCCGACAATCGCCCCGAGGGGCGCGGACCTGCGGGCACATGCATTCGCGAACATCGCCCTGTTGTGTATAACGACTTCATTCGCGATCCGCTGACCCTTCCGTGGCGTGATCGAGCGGCGCCTTTCGGCATCGCCTCTATTGCTGCATTCCCTATTGAAAGGGCGGGACGGGTGTGGGGCGCGTTGACAATTTATTCCCATGAAGTTAACCGTTTTAGCGGCGAAGACGTCAAGCTGCTCGAAAAGATTGCCGGCGACATCGAATTTGCCCTCGACAACCTGGACAGAGAATTTCGGCGCAAGCAGGCTGAAGAGGCGCTGCGGGAGAACCAGTCTCGGCTCGAGCTTGCACTGCGGTCTGGGCATATGGGGGTGTGGCACTGGGACTTAATTAAAGACAAACGTTTTTTTGACGATCAGGTCTGCCGCCTTCTGGGTATCGACCAGGCTAAATTCACCGGAACCGCAGATGAGTTGTTCAACGCAGTGCATCCTGACGACCGTGAGTTTCTCAAGGCGGCATTGACCCGAACCATTGAACAGGATGTGCCGTATGAAACGGAGTACAGAGCGGTCTGGC
>JBEKXG010000455.1:0-4481 GCA_049512295.1 Syntrophobacteraceae bacterium | reverse complement strand
GGGGCCGGATGGACGTACGATCATCGCACTAACCGGAAGAAGCACGTTTACGAGATTCGTTCAATTCCATCGAATAGGTGGAAAAACAGGCCGATGTACCAGATTGGATTTCCCATGGAATTCCGCACTGAGGGCGAGGAGGAATTTTAGCTCCGCTCGCGCAAGGACCATGCCGCCTTGGCATGTGGCGCCGCCTTGTTCGGTTGTCAAAGAACAATGCCCATAGTCTTTATTGACCATCCTCGCGCTTCACCAACTTAAAAAAGTGATGCGTCTAACGGTCGCAAAAGCCCGCTTCGCAGAAAGCTGCGCACTTCAAAAGCAGAAGTGCTCCGCTTTGGCGCCCCTTTATATGCGTAATACGCGTAGCGCGTAAGGCGTCCCGCTATGCGTGTCTATCAATCGCGGTGGGCGTTCGCGGGGCGCCTTTGGCATCATCCCGCTCACTGCTGAATAGTCACACTAATCGTGATCTTCTCTTTATCGCGCTCAACGAGAATTTTGTAATCGGGACCGCCTCCGGCCAGTGCCTGCTGAACTTCCTCGACGCTTTTGACGGGCGAACCGTTGACCGAGAGGATAACGTCTCCTTTGCGCAGATCGGCTCGAGCTGCGGGGGCGTCCGGCAAAATTCCGAGGATTTCAACTCCCCGGCCCGAGGCCGCAGGCTGGATTGTAACGCCGAGCCGGGGCCGATGGAGCGGTTCGGATTTGTCGGTTATGACGACGTAGTCAGCCAGGTCCGGGTTCAGTGTAGAGAATGGATAGTTTATTGGGACCGGAGCTACGGTCCTGTATTCGTGCGGCTTTCGGATACGAGTGAGATATGGGACCCCCAGGCGGTCCGTGATATGGCCTTTCCCGAGGGCGACAACAATTGTGCATTTAGCTCCTGTCTGCTCCAGGCGCTGAGCAAGGGTTTGAGCCATCGTCTCTTCCCAGGCGAGTTGCGCCTCGAAAAAGGATTCGAAATCCTTGATCCTCTCCTTATCGTGCGCCGTGAACTCTTTGCGGATGCGGACCCGGTTAGCGGAGTCGTCGAGATGAAATTCGCGGGCCACCTGGGAGCGTTCGGCGGGCGTGAGTGAACCGAGGCCGCTGCGGCCTATCTTTCTCACCACCTTGATTGGGGCGTTCAGGCCGAGAACGGGCATGCGTTTTCCTTTTTGCCAATCGATAAGGTGCCGGTAGAGAGGATAGGGGAATCCCCAGATGTCCTCCCACGCGACCTCTTCAAGAAAGTTCTCCTCGGTGATTTCTCCCCGGATATAGCGGTCCAGAATCGGTTGCGCCGCTGCAGGGAACATCTCCATTGCCAGTTCAACGCATCGGCCGCCCCGAGAGAGTTTCTCCAGGACCTTGAGCTGAAGCTTGTGGTCTTCCTGGCTCGTGTGCATTTCCCCAACGTAAACGATGGAAACATTGGAAAGTCTGTCCATGAGATTGTCGATGCTGATCACATCGCCTGTGGCAGTCTCGACAACGTCGCCGATCTGAAGCTCCACCGGGTAGGACTGTGCAGACGGGGACCGGACTGATCGGCCTGCTGTCGAGCAGCCGGCCGCCAGCAAAAGCGCAAGACAGATAGGGCATAACACGGCAATAGATCGTCGAGCAGTATTTGCCGGTCCGTGGAACTGAGTGCGTAAGTACCATAAAACTTGAGGCATTATCGGTCCTTGAAATCTAAAGAGTGCTTTACAGTCGCTGCTGATTTGTCCACCGGGCTTCCATTCTGGAAAATAAACCCTCGACGGAATAAAATCACCTGGAATTCGCAGTGAATCGACAAACCGGATAAATCTGCATGCGGCTTGGTCGCGCCACGGGGTCCATGCCCGCAAAGCTGCTCGAAGCCGAAGGGGTGGCGAAATAGAGACGCGGCGTGAAGCGAGGAGCATGAAGCGGGAATCAGGGTTTTCGCAATATCGCGAGTCTTCATTCCCGCTTTCCGATTCCCCGGGAGCATTTCTTTTTTGAAATCAGCCGTATAGAAGAGTATAAATACCTGCAATATCGAAGCTGGCATGCAGCGCAAATTTATGGATGGGGAAAAGGCATGATCGCTTACAAAAAGATTCCTTTTCAACTCGGCTCGGAGGTCCTGCTCCGCTCGTCCTCCAACCCAACGCACAAGACAAAAAGCAGAATTATCGGGGTGCTCGAAAAAGAATTTATAATGATCGAGGACCCTGTGTTTGCGATAAGCGACAATATCACTGCAATTGTTGAAGATGATTTTCTGGCTGCCTATTTACATGACGGATATTTGTTTACGTTCAAAAGTCGATTTTACAAGAAACTTATAAGAAATATTATCTGTATCGATTATCCCGAAACTTTCGAGGTAGAGCAATTGAGAAAAGAATCGAGAGTAAGGGTGAATCTTGAGGCTGCATTGGTAATTAGCGACATGAGGTTTTCAGGGTATGTCAAAGACCTCAGCGATACTGGCTGTTCATTTGAATTGCCAAAGATCATTTCATTATTTAAAGGTCTTGGGTTTGTCGCAACGTTCACGCTTCCGAACGATCAATTGATAAAAGATATGCAGTGTACGATAATAACCGTGAAATATAACCAGATTCGCAGAAAGACAGAGATTGGCGCCAAATTTTCAGGTCCCGCCGAACAGATTTCCAAAATACGTGAACTCGTTGAGTTTTGCATGAGATTTAAAGTATGAAACCGATACAAGATCTAAAGGCTGAGCATGAGGGAATTCTTCTGATGCTCGATATACTCGAAAGAATGTCGGAGAGGATCGTTGCGGGTAAAAGCGTCCCGACCGATCATCTGAAGCAGGTTTTGGATTTTTTGCAGGTTTTTGTCGACAAATGTCATCACGGCAAAGAGGAGAAACTCCTTTTTGCGGCAATGGAGGAGGCGGGGGTCCCCAAAGAGGGTGGACCCTCACTCCGGCTCGGGTCTCCGCTACACGCAGCAGTTTCAGGCAATGCGTCAAGTCCGCGCCCGATCTTTTCTGAGGGCGGACCGCTTGCAGTGATGCTCTCAGAGCACGACAGGGGCCGGCAATTCATAAAAGAAATGAAGAATCTTCTGCACTCCAGCGAGAAAGGAGAACCGGGTTCTCTCGAGGTGCTCACAACCCCGGCGCTTCAGTATGTGAACCTGCTCAGGAGCCATATATGGAAAGAAAACAATGTCCTGTTTCCGATGGCCGAAAAAGCGGTTACAGCCGATAAGCTGAACTTGATCGGAGAGCAATTCGACCGCTTCGAAAAGGAAGAGATCGGGCAGGGGACCCATGAAACTTTTCACGAGATGATTGACAAGCTTTCGAAGATCTATCTTTAGGTTGGGGGGACCTTACCTTTCTTCTTTGTTATGTTCCGTGGAACTTCCAGTCCCACAGGAAGCCGACATTCAGGTAGGGATGCCGAGTTTGGGCAAGACCCATTTGCTCAGAACAAACCAGAAAATCAGTGCGCCCAGAATGAAAATTGCTGTTTCCATATGTATTCCTTTTTAAGTGACCGTTGCAGCAATCATTACTCTTAAATTGTAATTATTCAATCATAAAAGCGCGCACCTCGCAGTCAATAGTAGACGCCGGTGAGCCCGATGCGGTTTTTTTTGCGCAGTTTTGCGCCGAACCTGATGTTGTAGTGGAATTTTCGCCTGGAATTGGATAAGTTGATGGGGGAGGGGATCAATTTTCGGTTTTTGCCGCCGGGCTCGCGCCTGTTGATGGCCGCATAGGAGGGGGACAAGTGTTTCTGCAAAGAACTCTATCGGTTTTCCTGCTCCTGGTGGGGGTGGTCGTGTCTAACACGGTCTGCGCCGCTTCCCCGCTGATGGTTGAAAAAAATCTGTTCGCAGCGGACCGCAAGGCGCCCCCACCGGAGTCAGCGGATGCATCCCCCAAACCTGCCAAACCGGGCATGGCGGTCTCAAACATCCAACTCGACGGGGTAATAATGCAGAGCAATGCAAAAAGGGCGGTATTGCGAATGAAGAACCAACCGGTCGGCGCGCCGGGCAAGAAAGGGCAGCTTGCGTCTCCTTTCGTTACGGTTCGGGAGGGCCAGATGGTCAGCGATTACCGTGTGTCGAAAATCGAATCCAAGAGCATCTCGCTCGAAAAGGATGGTCAAACGTTTACAGTCGGTCTTTTTGCCGCAAACAAAGTGCTTCCTCCAATAACGCCCGCCCCTGCCCCTGTTGCGGCACAGCCGCCGGTGGCTGCGCCGGGAGTTGCGCCGCCCGATGCTGGCGCCAATGAGCCTCCGGGCGTTCAGTTTCAGCCCGGCTTCAATCCGCAAGACCCACAGCAGGCGATGCCGGGCCAGCCGCCGCCTTCCCCTAACCCCGCTGTTGCAGGCTTCCGCGGTTCCCGTGGAAACGTTCAGCAGAATGTGTATGTGCCCGTTCCCGAGCCGGTAATAAACCAGGAGCCGGATCAGTCCGCCGAAATCATTGAGGAAGAGCAATGAACGGAGGGCGCAAGCCTGAATCTT
>JBEKXG010000454.1:0-5704 GCA_049512295.1 Syntrophobacteraceae bacterium | reverse complement strand
ATGCCCTCCAGAACAATCGAAAGCACCATGTTGAAGTCTGCTCTCCCCGATGTCACAAGGGTCGAAAGGTCGCGAAGGCTGCACAGTTGTATACTGAGATCGGGCTTCGGGTATTTGTGTCCGATCACTGCGACCTGCTCAGGTAATGGCGGCGTTGCATCTGCGGGGAGCGGGACCGGCAGGCCGTTCTTTTCCTTTGCGCCGGATTCGGTGATTTCATCGGCGGTTTTGATCTCCACGGCCTGAACTGGTGGTAAAGGCGATGCTTCTACGGGGAGCGGAACCATGCGGCTGCTTTTTTTCGCTCCGTAGGACTCGGCGATCTCAGCGGCGGCCCTGGCTGACTCATGTAGAATTTCGGTCGTCTCCTCCTGCGAAAGATGGAGGAAATTAGCGGCCTCTTTCATAATTTCTTTGATCTGAGCGCAATCCCAGCCTTTTTCAGATGCCTGCGCAACTGCGCATCCAAGCTTTATACTCCGGACCCGGGGGTCGGTCCCGTTCTTATTTTGCAAGGCGCATTCCAGAAGGTCGCTCAACTTCCATTCCTGGCTGAGCCTCAGGGTCAGCCGTTCAAGTCTGAATCCCAGGGCCTTCGTCTCGGCCTGTTCCTCGCGCTCGGCATTCAACACCTCGCTATGGAGCCTGTCTCCGGCCTCCCCGGCAAAACACCAGAAGGCTATGTTGCCAATACGGGTGAGGAGCGCCGCAATAAAAACTTCCTCAGGTTCGGTTAAATTGAGCCGGATTGCCATTTTTCTGGCCTGCACGGCCGCATGGAATGCCCTTGCCACCTCCAGGGCCACTTTTTCTTTGTGCCTGCTGGAAAGAGCAGTCTCAATCAATGCGATTGTGAGGCACATCTCCCTTATTACATTGGATCCCAGCCTCATCACTGCCCGGCTCACCGTGTTGATCCGTTTCGAGCAGGGATTGTAATACACGCTGTTGGCCAGTTTGAGCACCTGGGCGGTGAGGGTCGGGTCTTCAAGGATTGACCAGGCCAACTCAGAAAGCGAACTGTTCTCCCTGCTTGCCGCTCCGGCAACGCATTGAACAGTCCGGGTAAAAACCGGCATATTCTCCCGAACAAGCCGTGTTACCCAAAGATCGATTTCCTTTTCGGCCATTCTTACAGCTCCACGAACATAAAAACCATCTCAAGATAGGAATCGGAACAACTTGCATAAGACTCCACAGAAATTTGATTAATAGCCTACTCGACGCTCCGCGAGGCGGTACCCAAGTACGCCTCCGCGCAACCCCTCGATTTCCTAGCCAGAACGGAAAATCCCTCCTTTCCGAACAGAAACCTCGCGGGGCGTGGAGTTCTTATCCGGGGTTTCCGGATGGACACTGCCTAAACCACTGACATTGTCAGTGATGGGGCGTGGGGGCGAATGTCAGATAGCGATTGTTGAGCAACATTTTTGCCGGGCACATGCCGTTCGCCGTTGCGAGTACCATTATCGTGTGTGGGTACCCGGGTTATGTTTGCCGTATTCGCTGTAAATACAGGCAAATTTCGAAGTCCGATTCCATAACCATGTGATTTGATGGGGAAACGTTGAATTTGTCCGGTCAAAAAAACAGCAAAGATCAGCGCGCATAAACGCAGTGAACAGCGAGCGAACAGAGGACGGAGGACGGAGGACAGCGCAAAGCGAGGACTGAGGCCCCGGACTGGACACTTCCGGGGTGACGAGGACTGAGTAGAGAACCCGCAACCAGAAGCGGCAATAAGCAGCGGAAAGGCGGGAGCGGGAAGAGGAGGACGGAAGATCGAGGACGGAAGACGGAGGACCCAGCGGCCAGAAGTAAAAAGGCAAAAGGCAAAAGGAAAAAGTAAAGGGACCGCGAAGGCGAGGACCGAGCGATTAGTACTGAGGGCCTGTCCCGGAGGCCCTTCGGACCGGGGACTGAGGACGGAGGACAGAAGACGGAGGACGGTGGACTGTTGCACGATATCGGGTGTCGGATTGATTTGTCCTTCCGATCTCTGACAGCCGACATCTGACATCCGTAAGAACAGTGAGCACTTGAAAGCCGAATTCTTCAATTCCTCAAACCCTCAATTCGCAGACACGGATGGACAGGGATGAACACAGGCATAGCCTTGAATTCCCCGCATCCGGTCCCGGGCAGACTCTCCGTCCTCTGTTGAACGTGGAACAGGGAAGGGCCAAATCCTTCAATGCCCAGACACGGATGGACGCGGATAGAGACATCAATCACTCAATTCACCGACGAACTGCGGGGACCACATCTAAATTTCCTGGAGAACCGGTTAATTTCACTTAAACCCCATTGTAAATACAATCCAAATACAATGAGCTGACGGGAGACGGAGCACGGAAGGCGGAAATCCGATAGTGAAGAAACCATATTACTCAATTCCCGGACGCGGATGGACATGGATGGACACGGATAAAATCCTCACTTCCCCTGATCGGGGCCGGGGCGGCTCTCGCGGAGCATCGAGTCATTTCATGCTTCCTTCTTCCTGCTTCACGCTTCACGGAATAGTATACCACGGGGTGACTGAGGCTGGTCAAACGGCAACCGGAAGCGGCAACCAGAAGCGGCAACGAGAAACGGCAACCAGAAGCGGCAAAAAGCAGAAAAACGGTAGGGGCAAAAAATGTTTTGCCCGTGCTGTCGGTGAAGGGTGAGAAACCAGGTCCTTTTTTGCAGAGCCAATTCATCAAGGGACCTGCGGTCCATCGCGAATTTGAGAAGAAATTCTTTCTTGTGGCACCGGTGGGTAATGTGCCATGCGTATCCGGGGAGAAAGCAACGTTTGGCTCCGGCAAATCCGGATTTGACGAAATTTCCGGCCTTGCTATAATGTAATAAAATACATAGTTAATTAATGAGTTCAGGGGGAACGTAATGCCCAAAAAAGCTATGACGAAACTTATCGATGCCCTTACCGTGCGCACTCGCCTGGGCGAGGTCATGAAAGAGGCGGAAAAAGAGAATACCCGTTTTCTGGTCAGCCGGCGGGGAAAACCAACGGTGGTGATTTTAGGGGTGGAAGATTATTTGAAGAATATCGTTAAAAAGAACGAGCTATTAGCGGAAATCCAGCTCGGGGCGCAAAGAGCCGGATTGGACAAAATCACCGACAAAGAAATTGACTCAGAAATCCGCTCTTACCGCCTCTCCAAGAAACAAAATAAAAAATGACCGGCGATTTCTATGCACAAAACTGAATACGAAGAGGTTCTGAGAAGGGAAAAATTTAAAAAGCTCGATCACCGGAAGGTAAGAGATCTTCTTGTCCGCCTTAAATCACAAGCCCAATGGGTTTTGCCAAAGATTCGCCTGCGGGTCACCAAGGCCGATCCGGAAGACAACAAGTTTTTGGAATGTGCCCAAGAGGCCGAGGCTGACTTTCTTATCACCGGGAATGTAAAACATTTTCCCCCCGGAAAATTCAAAGGGACAATAATTCTAAATCCGGCGCAGTTCCTGTCAGTTATGGCCGGGATGCTTGACCTGTAACCAATGGCTAAAAGACGGCAGCCGGGAAATTTGCTTCAGAAAGTAAAATATCCTCACTTATCATTGCCGCCATCTCGTTCTATCCTCAAGGCATGATAGCCGGTAATTTCGTAATGGCGGATGAGTGCTTCGGGGAAACCGGGATCACGGACGAGCTTCGCCCGGCCTCGATAAAGAAATACACCGGTTCGCTATGGGCCTTTTTGGCTATTATCGGGCCAACCTCAGAATGGCTATGTACAGTGGCAGTATCACTTCGCACGGCCCTTCGGCAATCCGGTTTGGATTGAGCAGGAACAGATCGGAGTTTCCCTGCTTAAAAGAGGGAGTGCGCGGATGCCCGTACGGAGGAATGTGGACTTAGAATTGGCGGACTCCACAGATCGAAGCTATTTTGGTTATGAGTATCACGACTTAAGAGTAAGGAGGAATTTTCTTATGTCAGGTGGTACTTTATGATCGGCAATCCCCAGTAACGCTAGAAATCCCACTAACATGCGAAGAGTTTCGCCCCCCAGTCGACAGAGACAGCATAGGCCATGCAGCGGTTGAAAACGTTCTCTTCAAATTCCGGACAGACAATTCCCCGCCTCTGAATAATGTGGCGGGAGCGTTCTGCGGTAAAGATCCGCTCATCTTTCATGTACGGCCCATAGGTCTCCGTGTAATGGGCAAAAAGGCGCTCGACAGCATTTCTGGGTGTTTCGGCCATCTGCTCTGGCTGACAAGCACGCAGGCCCTCGAGCTTGAGAAAGTTTTCAGTGTAGTCGATAAGCTCTGAAATAGGAGTGAGGCTTTCACTTACAATATGGAAAAAATCGCCATCCCTGGCTTCGGCCATGAGCGCCTGGAATGCATCAACGAAAAAATTGATGGGAACGAGGTTGATTCCCCCATTGCCGCCAACCTCGATGCGAAGAGGAAAATGAATGACCCCATCTCTGCTCATCCGAATTCCTATGGAAGCCGCCTTTGCCCCTCCCCTTTCCAGTATATCTTTTTCGTAGACCTTTCTTAGAAACTGCAGTGTTCGTACGGGATGATAAAGTGAATTGAACGATAGACTCCGGCCGGTTTGAGAATCCCCGTAAACGATGGAAGGCCGGTAGACGGCAAGGCCAATGCCGGCTCGCCGGCAGATCTCTTGTGCGACCCACTCCCCCCTACACTTCGTTTCCTCGTACACATTTGTATAGGATACAGGCTCGGCTGGCTCCTCCGGACAGCGGCCTGATTTTCGGCCTGCTACATAGGCCGTGCTCACAAGGTGTAAGAAACCAGCACCCGAGGAAGCCGCGAAGTTCAGGACATTGCTGAGTCCGTTGACGTTTACTGCCTCTACATCCGAGCGCCTCCTCTCGGAGAAGGAGGTGTCCGAAGCGCAGTGGATAAAGTCACAGCCCTTCAACTTCAGGTCTTTCATGAGCTGTGGGGCCAGTCCTAATCCGGGAAGGAGAATGTCTCCTGTGACCACCCTAACTTGCCACCTCAGACTCTCTCTGACCTCGAGCCAGTCAAAAAGACTGCTTACCCGCTCATCTGCGCTCTTTCCGCTTTTGGGCCGGGCCAGCAAAATCACCTGCCGTCCCGCTTTAAGGAAAGCTGCAGCCAGGTGGCCGCCCAGGAATCCCGTGCCGCCGGTCAGGAACACGGAAGGTTTCGAGTCCTCATTTTCGGCCCTCATGCACACGGCGGCGTTGGCCTTTCTGCCCGTCATCATTCGAGGCCCGACCTATACATGAAGTTCTCCTTCCTCGAGCATCCCTGCGAGAAGACATATTTGAGCGACATGATCCCTTTGGTTCGAGCCGCCAGGCCGTCCAGCCAAGGCTCGATCTCCGGCATGGACGCAGCGATCTTTCTTTTCTCCTGCTCGTCCGTGTGATCGATATAGTAGTCATATTCGAGTACGGCCCGCTTGCCCAAATCCATGGGAGTCAGAAAGCCATAGTCATGATCGATGCCATGCGCCTCAGCAATCCTGGCAAACCCGGCGATGAGTTCCTGCACCACAGCCGGTGAGTCGAGGGGCACGTAAACGAGAAAGGCGAACATGTGCTTGCGACGGGACATGCGCGCGCTGACAATGCGAAAGGCGTTGAGCCATACCATGTCCGTCATCTCCGGACGACTGTAGAGATTCACATAGGCCGAGCGGAGGTCCTCGTCCACACTTTCTGAAATGGTTTCCGGCGCG
>JBEKXG010000453.1:0-4489 GCA_049512295.1 Syntrophobacteraceae bacterium | reverse complement strand
ATAGTGGATGGGTGTTGGAGCCAAACCTTGTTGTACTCGATGATGGAGGTTACTGATGAGTGTTGATCCAAAGGTGATTGCGGCTATTTCGTCCGCTGTCGGGTTTTACCTTCAGGCAGAGCAGGAGGCGTTGCTTGCGCAGCAAGTGATTCGGCCTGCCCAGCCGCCGGTGGTCATGAGCAGCCCGTTTGCGTTAGCCGGAAGAAAGGCAGCCATGGACATCAGGTGGACGTGGCAGATGCGCTTGCCCCGTTAGGTGATCGGCCTTTGACCTATCCGGCTTTGATTGGTCGCCATGTTGAAGCTCGAAGGTCAAATTAAGATACCGGCAGTTTTTCGGGCATGTTTCCTTGTTGACTTCTGGTGTTCAAAGTCTGGTTCTGAAGCGATCTGAGGCTAAAACTGAGTATTATCTCGAATGGAAAAAGGAGACAGAAGGATGGAGAATTCACATTTGCAGGGTACTTCGCTTATTGCAAAACTGCTTGATGAGCCACCGGTCAAGGTGGACAACCCGATCAAGATTGGAGATTTGACTTTCCGCGATGGTCATCAATCGCTTTTCGCCACCCGGGGAAGGACCGAGGACCTTTTGCCTATCGCCGATGAGATGGAAAAGGTCGGATACTGGTCAATGGAAGTATGGGGCGGGGCAACATTCGACACCATGCATCGCTTCCTTAATGAGGACCCATGGGAAAGACCCCGCCAACTGAAGAAACACCTCAAGAAGACCAAGCTGATGATGCTGCTGCGCGGCCAGAACCTGGTCGGGTATCGCAACTACGCCGACGATATGGCCGAGGCCTTTGTCGATCGTGCATGCGTAAACGGCATCGAGGTCTTCCGGACTTTTGACGCGCTCAATGACTTCCGGAACTTCGAAACGGTCATCAAACCGATCAAGAAAAACGGAATGCATTTCCAGGGGACCATCTGCTACTCGCTGACGGAACCCCGCATGGGCGGCCCGGTTTACAACCTGGACTATTATGTAAACAAAGCCAAACAGCTCGAGGACATGGGATCAGATACCGTATGCATCAAGGACATGGCGGGCCTCATTGCTCCCTATGACGCCTACTACCTGGTCAAAGCCCTCAAAGAGAACGTCAAGATCCCCGTCCATCTTCACAGCCATTTCACCTCCGGGATGTCCGACCTGGCGCTGCTCAAAGCGATCGAAGCGGGCGTGGACATAGTTGACACCTGCCTGGCTCCGTGGGCGTACCGCAGCTCTCACCCGGCCATCGAGCCCCTGGTAATGACTCTGAGGCACACCAGCAGAGATACCGGTTTTGACCTGCATCAACTCGCCAAGTGCAGTGAGTGGTTCGAGAAGATTTCGCCCAAGTATCGCCACCTGCTCGATGACCGCATGTCCACGATCGACATCGGCGTTCTGCTCCATCAGACGCCGGGCGGCATGCTCTCCAACCTCATCAACCAACTCCGGGAGATGGGCGCATCCGACAAGCTGAACGATGTTTTCCACGCGCTGCCCGAGGTCCGCAAAGAGATGGGCCAGGTTCCTCTTGTAACCCCCACCAGCCAGATCGTGGGTATCCAGGCGGTGAACAATGTTTTGTTCGACACACCCGAAGAACGCTATAAAATGATTTCCGCCCAGAGTAAGGACCTGTTCTTCGGCCTCTATGGTCATACCCCGGTCCCGGTCGATCCGGACATCCAGAAGAAGGCCCTCAAGGGTTACCCGAGAGGCGAAACCCCCTTCGCCGGTCGTCCGGCTGAGATCATCGAGCCTGAAATGGCCAAAAACTGGGAGGATACCAAGGGATTGGCGAAGGACATCGACGACGTCCTGATCTATGGTATGTACCCGATGACCGGCAAGCGCTTCCTCAACTGGAAGTACGGCAACGAGCCGGTTCCCCCCGAGGTTCTGCCCAAGACCCTCGAGGACTGCGCGAAGGAAGCCGAGCTGGTCAAGAAGGCAAAGGCCGGATTGCTGGTCGAGAAGCCAAAGAAGGAAGTGCCTCCGAAGGGCGATGCGGCCCGTCAGTTCAACGTGTTTGTAGATGGGGATTACTTCTCAGTGGAAGTTGAGGCAATCGGCGGCGCCCCGATGATCACCGGAATCACCCCGGTGGCCGCTCCCGCTCCGAGGCCGGCTCCTGCGGCCGCTCCGAGGCCTGCGGCAGCCCCTGCGGCGGCGCCGAAGCCTGCGGCCGCTCCGATTGAGGGCGGCACAAAACTCGAGGCCCCTATGCCGGGTATGATCATTCGCTATGAGGTCAAAGTGGGCGACACTGTAAAAGAGGGTGACGTGGTAATGATCCTCGAAGCCATGAAAATGGAAAACTCAATTCTGGCGCCGGTCTCGGGAACGGTAAAGCAGGTATGCTGCAAAGAGGCCCAGAGTGTTCAGAAAGGTGATGTGCTCGCAGTATTCGGGTAGTGAATTTCATTTCGAACTCAACCTAGACCTGAAGAGGAGTAATAAAATGGCCAAACCTCCCGTTCGTGTTACAGTCACCGGAGCCGCCGGGCAGATAGGTTACGCCGTATTGTTTCGCGTCGCCAGCGGTGAAATGCTCGGAAAAGACCAGCCTATCATCCTGCAGATGCTGGAACTCCCGATAGAAAAGATCCAGCAGGCGCTAAAAGGCGTCATGATGGAACTCGACGATTGCGCGTTCCCTACCCTGGCGGGAATGGTCGGCACGGGCGATCCGAAGGTCGCTTTCAAGGATGCGGACTACGCGCTTCTGGTCGGCGCGAGGCCGCGAGGCCCCGGTATGGAGCGCAAGGACCTGCTGATGGAAAATGCAAAGATATTCATCGAGCAGGGCAAGGCTATGAATGAAGTTGCCTCGCGCGACATCCGGGTAATCGTGGTCGGCAACCCGGCCAACACCAATGCCTGGATTGCCATGAAATCGGCGCCGGATCTGCCGAACAGCAATTTCACGGCGATGCTGCGCCTCGACCACAACCGCGCCAAGTCCATGCTCGCCAACAAGGTTGGCAAGCCGGTTGACTCGATCGAGAAGCTGACAGTGTGGGGCAATCATTCTCCCACCATGTATCCTGATATCCGCTTCGCGACCGTTGACGGGACTGCCGCACCCAAGCTCGTTGACGAGAACTGGTACAAAACCGAATACATTCCCAAGGTCGGCAAGCGCGGCGCTGTGATTATCGAAGCCCGCGGCCTGTCCTCCGCCGCTTCCGCCGCCAACGCCGCAATCATGCACATGCGTGACTGGGCGCTTGGCACAAACGGCAAATGGGTAACCATGGGCCTTGCGTCTGACGGCTCCTACGGGATCCCGGAGGGCGTCATGTATGGCGTGCCGGTCACCTGCACGCCCGGTAAGTACCAGAGGATAAAGGGGTTGGAGATCGACGCGTTCTCGCGCGAGAAGATGGATTTCACGTTGAAGGAACTGCTGGAAGAACAGGCAGGCGTCAAGCAGATGCTTGCATAATAAGGTTCACCAAGGCCCACCGGAGGCATCCTACAGGCGCAAGGGCCTGACTGGAAGACTATGCATACGAGAGGCGGCAAGTAATTGCCGCCTCTTTTTTAGTTGAAAAAGGGGGGAAATACTTTAAAGACATATTTAGATTAATTTCCGGATGATTAAACTTGTTCAAGCGGTTAGCCCTGAAATTTTTCAACCGAGGAGAATGGAATGGTCCACTGGAAACGATGGCTCTTTGCCCTCATTGTGTCGATTCTAGCTCTTGCCGGTATCCTGCTCTTTCTCAGCTTCCTTTTCTCACACTTCCTGGTTGACATCTGGTGGTTCGGTTCGGTCGGCTACGAAGCCTATTTCTGGCAGCGGACGCTCTACAGGTATGCTGTTCTCGGGGCGGTCTCCCTGGTCTTCTTTTTGATATTCTTCCTGAATTTCTGGGTAGCATCCCGCTTTCTTGGGGCCGCTCTGCCGGGAGAAACCGCGACGGAGGCCTCGCTCAAATCATACCGGCATCTGCTCAGGGGATTCCGGACCGGCTCGATGTGGGTCTATACGCCGCTTTCCATCATTCTTTCGGTGGTAATCGCCCTACCCCTCTACGAGCGCTGGGAGGCTTTTCTGCTTTATCTTTTTTCCCCCGAGGCGGGGGTGGCCGACCCGGTATATGGGAAAGACGTCGCCTATTATCTTTTCGCCTACCCTATATACACGCTCATTCAGCGTCGCCTGCTCATGGCTTTCGGCGTTCTCCTGGCCTCCATAATGGTTCTCTACCTGGTCGAGAGGCGGATCCTTGCCCGCGAGGAAAAACGGCTCCCCGCCGGGGCCAGGATACACCTGAACATACTTGTCCTGCTGGTGTTGCTCATTGAAATATGGGATTTCGTTCTTCAGCGCTATGGCCTTCTATATTCCAGAAGCCATCTGCCGCTTTTTTACGGTCCGGGCTACGTCGAAATGAACATCATAGGGGTCCTGATCTGGATTTGTCTCATCCTGCTGGTTGGGACCGGTCTTTCCCTCATTTACTTCATCAATATACG